>NZ_PNCT01000119.1:0-232 GCF_005887365.1 Pseudoalteromonas sp. S3785
CGTATTGGTGTGATGTACTTATAACAAGGCAATTAAGCAGGAAAATTTACAGTTGGCTGTTTTCGCTGCGCTCAACAATTTTAGCCAACTATAAATGTCCTCTTATTGAGGCGTTATAAGTACAAGGAAATTAAGAGTATGTGGAAAGATTTAAGTAATATTCAAAAGTTTTTGTTCATTGCAGTTATGTGCTTAATCGTACCATTCGCTTCTGAGTTTATATTTTTGGCTG
>NZ_PNCT01000012.1:0-48844 GCF_005887365.1 Pseudoalteromonas sp. S3785
CGATTAAAGCTTAGATGACTACATGGATGTAGGTAAGGCGCGTTAGCAGGCCGCGTAAGCTTTGCTCGGTTTTTACTTAGCCCACTAGGTTACAAACCTCACGCCGCGATTTAATCGCCCCTAGATTGAACAAATTTCAATCCGCAAAGATCAGCACGCCCTAAAAATTAAGCTTTGAAATGTTCAGTAACAATCTAAGCGCGCAATTAGATTTTGATTATTAAGTTTTTCATTTATATTAACTATTAATTGGAGATAAAAATAAGAAACAAACAATGGGACACGAAACCACAAAAGTATTAGTTGTTGATGACGATATGCGCCTGCGCAGCTTACTAGAGCGTTATTTAGTAGAGCAGGGGTTTATTGTTAGAACCGCCGCAAACTCAGAGCAAATGGATAGACTCATTGAGCGAGAAAACTTTCACTTAATGGTGCTTGATTTAATGCTACCAGGCGAAGATGGCTTATCAATTTGCCGCCGGCTACGCCAAAAAGAAAACGAAATTCCTATTGTGATGCTGACAGCAAAAGGCGATGAGGTCGACCGTATTATTGGTTTGGAGCTAGGCGCAGATGACTACATCCCTAAACCGTTTAATCCGCGCGAATTACTGGCTCGCATTAAAGCTATTTTACGTCGTCGTGCTAAAGAAGTGCCGGGCGCACCCGCAGCAGAAGAAAACCTGATTGCGTTTGGCCAATTTACACTTAACTTAGCCACCCGTGAAATGAGTGAAGGCGATAAAACCATTTCGCTCACCAGCGGAGAATTTGCCGTGCTTAAAGCCCTTGTATCGCACCCGCGCGAGCCACTGAGTCGCGATAAACTAATGAACCTTGCTCGAGGGCGGGATTACAGCGCCCTTGAGCGCAGTATAGACGTGCAGGTTTCGCGACTTCGCCGCATGATTGAAGTAGATGCCGCCAACCCGCGCTATATTCAAACGGTTTGGGGTTTAGGTTATGTGTTTGTTCCTGACGGTGAAAAGTAGTTTATATGGGATTTTTTCCGCGAAGTGCGTTTGGACAAACTGTATTTTTAGTGGCCGCTTTACTGCTAATTAACCAAATAGTGTCCTATGTTACGGTAAGCTTTTACGTTGTAAAACCGACCATAGAGCAAGTAAATCTCATGCTTGCAAAGCAAATTAAAACGGTATTTATAGACTGGGAAGACGGCGTAGAAATAAACGACGAAGTATCTGAAAAATTTTTTGAAATTACCGGTATAGAAGTGATGACGCAGCGCGAGGCAATGCGCCAAGGGCTTGGCCAAACCCGAGAGTACTCGATGCTGTCGCGTAGTATGTCTGAGCAATTAAATGGCTCGGCGCGGGTGCGCATTAGCCAAACCGACCCACTAATTTATTGGGTAGAAGCACCGCAAGCGCCAGGGTATTGGGTAAAAGTACCGCTTAGCGGGTATCAAGAAAACAATCTCGAATTTTTAACCTTTTACTTATCAAGTATTGGTTTTTTAAGTGTATTAGGTGGCTGGCTATTTGCGAGGCACTTAAACCGGCCATTAAAGGCGTTGCAGCAAGCTGCTGTGAAAGTAGGTAAGGGCGATTTTAGCTCTAAGCTTGAAGAAGAGGGCTCCAGTGAAGTAATAGAGGTGACCCGTGCATTTAACCAAATGTCGCGTGGCATTGCTGCTCTTGAAAACGACCGCCGTTTACTCATGGCTGGTGTTTCTCACGATTTACGCACTCCGCTTACTCGTATTCGTCTTGCAACCGAAATGATGAGCGATGAGGATGACTACCTTCGTGAGGGCATCATATACGATATTGAAGATATGAACGGCATTATCGATCAATTTATTGAGTATTTACGCCACCACAAAACAGATGAGCTTGTTTGCGAAGACATAAACGCACTCGTGTCTGAAGTGGTTAATTGTGAGCTTAAACATCAGCGTGTTATTACCTTTAAAGGTAACCCTAGCGTGGGACTTGTTCCGTTAAGCAGTGTGGCTATTAAACGTGTAATTACTAACATGATTGAAAATGCGCTGCGTTATTCTGACGGCGACATAGAAGTATTAAGCTACTTTAATTCAAACAAAAAATACGTTGTGATAGCGGTAAACGATAACGGGCCAGGCATTCCAGAAAGCGAACTTGAATCAGTGTTCGAACCCTTTAAGCAAGGAGATGCAGCGCGTGGCAGCGAAGGTAGTGGTTTAGGCCTTGCCATTATTAAGCGTATTATTGATATGCACGATGGTAAAGTTAAGCTTGAAAACCGCCCAGAGGGCGGTCTAAGTGCACAAATTTATTTACCGATAAAAATACAAAACTCTGCACAGTAAGCTGTGCAGAGTTGGCTATTTCAATAACTTTAGGGCCTGTTGACCTTTCAGGATTAAAATTTGTTCAAACTAGGGGCAATTTAATCGCGGCGCGAGGTTTGTAACCTAGTGGGCTAAGTAAAAATCGAGCAACAAAGAGTAAATTGCCCCTAGACAGAACCCTTCGGGCAGCGCCTGTTTGGCATTTATGCTGCGTTATCGCCTATTTATGGGGAATAACCACACTACATAGGCTCTGCCTTGCCTAAATACCAAACAAACTGCTACAAATTCAACCTCGAAAGATAAACATGCCCTAATAGCGTTAAAACTTAAAGTGCTTTAAAACGGATTGCTGTACCACCACTTGTTGCTAGTTTTAAAGTGAGCTTGTCGTTTGCGCTAACTATGCGCTTTTCGATATCTAAATCGTACGGATTGTTTTTCCATTCAGCGTTTTTACCGTCTTGGTATATCTGCGCTTCAAACTTTTTACCCTTTTCTAAAAAGTCGAGTTTTACCTCAATAGTACGGGCTTTTTCATCGGTTACGGCGCCTAAGTACCAGTCGTTTCCTGAGTATTTATCGCGTTTACGCTCTTTACGGGCAAATACAATAAAATCGCCCACTTCGCCATCAAGCGCAATGCTTTGCTGCCAATCGGTGGGTACGTCTTGAATAAATTGAAATGCATCAGGCTTAGCTAAATAGTTTTTAGGTAAGTCGGCGGCCATTTGAATCGGACTATATAGCACTACATACAGTGCAAGCTGCTTGGCAAGCGTTGTTTGCGGGCGGTTTGTATTATCGCCTAAGCCATTAAAGCTCATATCAAAAATGCCAGGGGTAAAGTCCATAGGCCCTGCCAGCATACGGGTAAACGCCAGCATAGGAATATGCTCTGGTGGGTTAGGCGGCGTACCCCATGCATTAAACTCTTGTCCGCGTGCCCCTTCGCGGGCAATCCAATTTGGGTAGGTACGACGCAGGCCGGTGTCTTTTATTGGCTCGTGGGTGTTAATACTAATTTTATGTTTAGCAGCCAGCTTTACATTGTAAAGGTACTCGTTAACCATAAATTGGCCATCGTGCCACTCATGACGGGCAATGCCGTTTTCGTCTATGCGCTTTATATTACCGCCGTCGGCTACATAACCCGTTTTAACTTGGCTTACGTTTGATTTTTCGTAAAGGGCAAAGGCCTCGTCCATTTGGTCGCGATAGTTACTTACATTACCCGATGTTTCGTGGTGGCCAATTAACTGCACGCCTTTTTGTTTGCCATATTGAGTAAGGGCCGCTATATCAAAGTCGTCGTAGGGTTGTGTAAAACTAAATACATCGCCATTAAAAAACCAGTCACCGTCCCAGCCTATGTTCCAGCCTTCTACTAGTACGCCATCAAAGCCATATTCTGCGGCAAAGTCCATGTAGTATTTGGTGGTTTGTGTGGTGGCACCGTGCTTTTCGCCGCTGCCCCAGGTTTGCGTGTTTATATGCATGCCCCACCAAATACCCACGTATTTACCAGGTTTTACCCACGATACATCACCGAGTTTATTAGGCTCGTTTAAATTTAATATTATGTCTGAATTGACTAAGCCAACCGCGCTGTCGGCAATTTGAATGGTGCGCCAAGGGGTATTAAACGCCCCTTGCTTTTTAACAGCAATGCCGTCTGACCACGGTGTTAAATCGGCATTAAAAGTGCCTGGGCGGCGTTGATTAAGCACCATACCTGCGTAATCAACTAAGGCTGCTTCATGAATACTTATATGGGTACCGTCATTGGTTTTTAAGGTGAACGGCGTGTGTGCAAGGGGGACGTCATTTAATGCAGTGGTGTTGTAAACGTATTCGTATCGGTTCCAACCGCGGGCGGGTATCCACCAGGCGGTGGCATTGTTGTTATTGTTAATGGCAAACTCGGTGAGCTCTTTGGTAATGTGTGTTTGCTCAAAGCCTGCTTGTTTTGGTACTTCGTATCTAAACCCAACGCCACTATCAAAAGCTCTAAAGCGCACTGTGTAGGTTGCCCCATTAGGCTCGTTTTTTGTAAACGTAACCGCAACTTCGTTGTGTTTATCAGTAACCGTTTGTCGCTCGCCCCAAGGTTGTTGCCACTGGGTATTTAGGCTTTGCTGCTTAACATGGGTAATTTTAAAACCATCGCTAAATGCGGCTTGGGTTTTAAATTCAAAACCCAAGCGCGAGGCGTTTATAGCGGGTTTGTTTTTAAAGCTAATAGCGTAGCTGGGTGTGCTATTTTCATCTGAAATAGTCACTTTTATTTGTGAATTAGGTGATTCAACTACAGCGGTTTGTGCAAAGCTATTGCCAGCAAACGCCAGTAGTAAAAGTGCGGATGTTCTCATTGTGTGTCCTTTGATGAGTCGGTGGTGACCTTTAAGGATAATGGCACTGAGTTGTTAATGCGACTGTCTACATACGTATTCAATCTTTTAAAAAATAGAAAGAATTTAACGGTTTAATCGGTCTATAATGTAAACAAATTGATAATAGCGATTAGCCCCATGATAAAACCCTTACTCAGTGTATTACTGCTAAGTATGAGTACTTGCGTAGCAGCAACAACAATAACTATAAAAAATGCCAATAATCAGCCTTTAGCAAATGCGGTAGTGTGGCTAAGCGGGGCGCCCATTGAGGCTAGTAACCAAGCAAGTAAAACCTATGCAATGAGCCAAAAAAACCGCGAGTTTACGCCACGTACGTTAGTGGTTCCGCAAAATGCAAAGGTAGAGTTTCCTAATGCCGACTCTATCATGCACCATGTTTATTCGTTTTCTAAAGCTAAAACCTTTGAGTTGAAACTTTACAAAGAGCAACCTAAAGCGCCCATAACATTTGATCAAACAGGGGTGGTTGAACTTGGCTGTAATATTCATGACTGGATGCTAGGCTATATTGTGGTGGTTGATAGCACCGTTTTTGCAATTACCGACAATAACGGTGTGGTTAATTTAACTGCCCCTAATGGGCAATACAGCATGAGCGTATGGCATTCTGGCTTTAGCGATATAAGCAACGTAGAAACCCACAGCGTTAATGTGAGCGAGTCACCTATACACTACACCGTAAAGCAGGCCATAGCCGAGCAAATAGACTTTGCTACGGATGAATTTGATGACTATTAAGCGCAAAAATACAGTAATACTTGGCTTGCTTTTTATGAGCCTACCGGCTTTTTCGCAAGTTAAAGGGCTTATTCAGGTACGTGCGGTTGCAAGCGATGATACACAAAGCTTTCAAGATGGCGGTATTGGTTTATATCGCCATGGGGATAGCAGTGATAGCATTTTGTTATCGCAAGGAATTATAGACTTTAAGGCCGATTTAAGTAGTGCTTGGCGCGCACATGCCGTTGTTAATGCCAATCAAGAGCCGAAAACTACTTTAGGTTTAAGCCAAGCGTATTTACAGTATCAGCCGTTAGTAAACAGCCGTTATAAATGGCATGTAAAGCTCGGTGGGTTTTATCCTAGTATGTCGCTAGAAAACCCCGATATAGGCTGGACTTCACCTTACAATTATACTAATTCAGCCATTAATAGTTGGATAGGCGAAGAGCTTCGCACCGTCGGTGGCGAGCTTAGTATTAAGCGCCCCGGAAAACGTTTTAATTCTAAGCACAGCTTTAGTGTGAGCGCAGCTATTTACAAAGGAAACGACCCAACAGGGACGTTACTTTCGTGGCGCGGATTTGCATTGCACGATAGGCAAACAACCTTTAGCGAAAGTGTACAATTTGCACCTATTGCGGCATTAAATAGCGACGAATTACGCTGGCAAGCTAACCAAGTACTGCCATTTGAAGAAGTTGATGGTCGTTTTGGCTACTATGCCGGTGTGCATTGGGATTATTTAAAGCGCTCGCAGTTTAGGTTTTATTATTACGATAATAACGCCGATCCGAGCGTTTTTAATCGCACAACAGGGCAATACGCTTGGCATACTCGCTTTAGCAGCTTAGCGTGGTTATATAAATTGACAGGAAAAACCCGTTTTATTGCCCAGCTACTCGATGGTAAAACTGAAATGGGCGCTAATAAGCTTATTTATAACCGTTTTTACAGCCATTATTTAATGCTAAGCCATAAGGCGGGTAAGCATAGGGTATCGCTTAGGTATGACTATTTTAAAGTAGATGACGATGACACCACCGCGTTTGACCCTAACGCCAGCCACGGCGAAGGCTTAACAGCTACGTGGCGTTACCAATTAACCGATACGGTACAAATAGGTGTTGAGGGTTCAGCGCTGCATAGCTTTGTACAAAATAGGCCGGGTAGTGGGTTTGCTCAGCGAATATCGCAGCAGCAACTTATGGCTAACGCTCAATGGCGTTTTTAAAGTACAAAAAAGGGAGCTTTTAAAGCTCCCTTTTAGTTTCAAAAAAAGTGTGAATTATTTTTTATCAAATGCGCGTTTCATAAAGTTTGGTGTAGCAAGTGCGCCGTGATGAATACCGCTGTTGTAGTATTCGCTTTGCTGTGCAACTTGCTCTGCATCGGCTTCTCTAAAGCCATTAAATGCTTGTGATTTACGAGCAAGCGTTACCGACCATAAACCGCTTGGGTAAATTGGCTGTGGAAATGGCAGTGTTTGTAAATCGTTAAAGCCTACATTTAACATAGCCTCACGCATTTCTACTAATAGTGGCATATGCATTAATGGTGATTCGCTTTGCTGCACTAAAATACCGCCCGGGCGAAGTGCATTTAAGCAGCTCGTGTAAAACGCGTGGTTAAATAACCCCTCGCCTGGGCCTACTGGGTCTGTGCCATCAACAATAACAACATCAATAGACTCGCTCGCAGCTTCGCGCATGTATTTAATGCCATCATCAAACATAACGGTTGCGCGTGTATCGTTGTTAGACTCACAAAGCTCTGGGAAGTATTTTAACGACATTTGCGTTACTACTTCGTCTATATCTATTTGGGTTACGGTTTCTACGCCTGGGTGTTTTAATACTTCACGTAATGTACCGCAATCGCCGCCGCCAATAATGACCACATTTTTAGGATTTGGGTGCGCTAAAAGTGCAGGGTGGCTGATCATCTCATGGTAAAAAAAGTTTTCACGAGTGCTAACCATGGTGCAACCATCGATGATCATTAAATTACCAAAGTCTGTGGTTTCGAACATTTCTACCTTTTGAAAAGGAGACTGTTTTTCATCCAACTTTTTGTTAATACGCAATGAAAATGCGCTACCATCACGGTCGCTAATTTCTGTAAACCACTTACTTTGATCTAAATTTGCCATAGTTGCTTTTACACTTTTTAAGTTGAGTATGAAAAGGGGGCAATTTTGCCAGCGCTTTGCGTTTTGCTCAATGAAATTTTAACTGCTTAGCCAATAAAGTTAGCCAGTATCGAGTTAAAGTTCAATTTTTGTTAGCGTAGGGGATAGTGACGTATTAAAATGCGCCTTTATAGCTAATTGATTAAAGAAGAGTTGCCATGACTTGGGGTTTAGAAACAGCACGCGCTACATATAATGTTGCTCATTGGAGCGATGGCTATTTTGATATTAACGCACAAGGCGAGCTGGTTGCTTACCCAGATGGCGACCAATCTAAAAATGCGATTTCTTTAACGCAGCTCACAGAACAATTTAAGCAGCAAGGTTTAACCTTACCGGTATTAGTTCGCTTTACCGATATTTTAAAAAACCGCGTAGATACGCTTACTAATGCATTTACGCTTGCTCAAAGCAACCGCGAGTACAAAGGCAAGTATACGTGTGTATACCCAATAAAGGTTAATCAGCAGCGCTCTGTGGTAAGTAAGCTATTGGCGCACCCAAGTGGTTTAGTTGGCCTTGAGGCTGGCTCAAAACCCGAGCTAATGGCAATTTTAGGCATAGCTGATAAGCCCATTACTATTGTGTGCAATGGCTATAAAGACAGTGAATTTTTACGTTTAGCTTGTATTGGTCAAGCTATGGGGCACAGTGTTAAAATAGTGGTCGAAAAATTATCAGAACTCACTACTTTACTTGAGGAAATAGATAACCTTGGCATAGAGCCAGCCATTGGTATACGCATTCGCTTAAACTCGGTAGGTAAAGGCAAGTGGCAAAATACCGGGGGCGAAAAAGGTAAATTTGGCTTAACCGCAGGCCAAGTGCTTAGTGCTGTTGAGGTGCTTAAAAAGCATAATAAATTGCATTTAATGCAAATGGTGCATTTTCATATTGGCTCTCAAATTGCCAATATACGCGACATACACCGCGCCCTGCGCGAATGTGCACGCCACTTTGCTGAACTTACTCAGCTAGGTGTACCGCTCAATACCGTTGATGTAGGCGGTGGCTTAGGCGTAGATTACGAAGGCTCAGGCTCACGTAGTGCGTGCTCGATGAACTACACCGTTGAAGAATACGCACGTAATGTGGTTAACGCTTTTGCTGAGGTGTGTGATCAGCATAGCTTAACGCACCCTGCCATTATTACCGAATCAGGGCGTGCTTTAACAGCGCACCACGCGGTGTTAATTACCGATGTGATAGACGTAGAAAAAGCGCCAAATCATCCAAACCCTGAGCCGCCACTTCAAAATAGCGCGTTAGTACTTGATGAAATGTGGCAGTGTTTACAACGTTTAAACCCGCGTATGGCGCTAGAGATTTACCACGATGCAATGCACCTATTTAGCGAAGCCCATGACCAATACGTGCATGGGTTAGTAAGCATGCTAGAGTGGGCGAAAATAGAGCAGTTATATTTTACTATTTTGCACCGAGTGCGAGCATCACTTAGCAATAACGCGCGTGCGCACCGCGAAGTGCTTGACGATTTACACGAAAAGTTAGCCGACAAACTATTTGTTAACTTTTCACTGTTTCAGTCGTTACCTGATGTATGGGGCATTGAGCAGTTGTTCCCGGTTATGCCAATCGAAAACCTAGATAAGCCACTTACGCAGCGTGCGATTATTCAAGATATTACCTGTGACTCTGACGGACAAATTCGTGAGTACGTAGAAGGTGCAGGCATAGAAACCAGTTTACCTATACCTGAATATCAACATGGCGAGCAATACCATATAGCCATGTTTATGGTGGGAGCTTACCAAGAAATTTTAGGTGACCTACATAACCTATTTGGCGACACAGATTCAGTACATGTAGAGCTAAACGATGAGGGCTATGTGTTAACCAATGCTATAAAAGGTGATAGCGTTAAGGATGTATTAAAGTTTGTTGACTATGATAGCGCCATTTTGGCACAAAACTTTGAACTATTGGTCAACAAGCTAGCAGTGTCTGAGCAGTGTAAAGCAGGCTATTTAGCTGAACTAAATGCCGGCCTTGAAGGTTACACTTACTTTGAAGATTAACTTTACATACTCAGTGTTAAAAGCGCGGTTGTTTGCTGCGCATTGTTTAAAGGAATAGAAATAAATGTCAGTAATTCGTAGTGTATTTAGTATTTTACTTTACACAATAAACACACTTATTTGGTTTTTACCTATTTTTATTTGTGGGCTATTAAAATTAATCCCTATCAAACCTATTCAAAAGTTTTTAAGCTGGGTTGCTAAGCAGTGTGCCACTATTTGGGTGTCGGTTAATAGCATTAACCAACGCTTATTCACGCCAACTAAAATTAATGTGACTGGACTTGAAGAAACCAAATTAAAAGACTGGTACTTAGTAATTGCTAATCATCAAAGCTGGGTAGATATATTAGTGCTGCAGCGTGTATTTAATCGAAAAATACCTTTTTTAAACTTTTTTTTAAAAAAAGAGCTTATTTACGTGCCAATTTTAGGTGTGTGCTGGTGGGCGCTCGACTTTCCATTTATGACCCGTACCAGTAAAGCACAGCTAAAAAAGAACCCAAAGCTACGTGGTAAAGACATAGAAACCACCCGTAAAGCTTGCGAAAAATTTAAAGAAATGCCAGTAAGCATTGTTAACTTTGTAGAAGGTACACGTTTTACTACGCAAAAACACGCACGTCAAAACAGCCCTTTTCCACATTTATTAAAACCAAAAGCAGGTGGGATTGCATTTGTAATGCAAGCCATGGGTGAGCAAATCTCTAAAGTGGTGAATGTAACAATCCATTACCCCGATGGCATTCCTACGTTTATGGACTTTGCCGGCGGCAAAGTGAAGCAAATTAATGTGCATGTAGACATTCGCCCAGTAAGCGAAGAGCTAATAGGTGATTACACTGGCGACTCTGAGTTTAGAGTCGGCTTTCAAGGTGAATTAAACCGCTTATGGGAAGAAAAAGAGCAAACAATTCAGCAGCTCGAACAAAACCATAAATAATAAGGCAACAAAATGGGCTTACAATTATGCTAAAAAAGTGGTTACCAAATTGGCTCAATGGCTTAATTGTAGGCTGCGTGTTTTTTTCAAATTTAATTATTTTTGGCTCCTTAGTTTTACTACTAGGTTTAATAAAGCTTTTACTACCTTTATCTATAATTAACACTATGCTGCACAGTCTGTACCGAGGCTGGTGTAATGGCAATAGGCTTGGTTTATGGCTTGGCTGCGCTAACATAAACATCAATATTAACGGCGATGTAAACTCGCAAAGTTGGTACTTACTAATTTGTAATCATATGAGCTGGTTAGATATTGTAGTGCTTAGTTCAATTAATGTATTACCAGCCCCAAAGTTTTTTTTAAAAGATGAATTAAAGTACGTACCTTTCATTGGCTCTGGCGCATGGGCTATGGGTATGCCTTTTATGAAGCGCGTTACTAAAGCCCAGCTGGCTAAAAACCCCAAATTAAAAGGGTTAGACGTTGAGCGCACCAAACACAGTTGCCGTAACTTTAGAGATAACCCCACCACCATTATCAATTTTGTAGAGGGCACCCGCTACACACCTGCTAAACATGCACAACAGCAAAGCCCGTTTAAGTACTTATTAAAGCCCAAAGCAGGTGGTATTGCTTTCGCTCTTGAGGTACTAGGCGAGCAATTTGATGCCATGTTAAATACCAGTGTGATGTACAGCGGCAGCACAAGCCATGTTTGTCGCAATATTTTAAAGGGCGAGCTTGATTCGATTTATGTTTCTATTGATGTGTTGGCTATTAACCAGCAGATGTTAGGTAGTTACCAACACGACAAAGTATTTAGAAGCAGTTTTCAAAAGTACGTTAATGAGCTATGGGTTGCTAAAGACGCGCAACTTACCAGCATTTATGCTCAACACGATTTACCTGAGCCACACATAAGTAAGGAAGTAGAAACACTATGACCAATACCCACCTGCAGGAGTTAATTGCTCCTTGGTTTGAAAAAGTACCCGACGCAGATTTTTTAAGTGCAATTACTGCAGCCTCTATTGGTGTGCTTTCTTTGCTGGTGGTGTATTTATTTACTCGCCGATTAATGCTGCCAGGCATTCAAAAAGTGGTGACTAAGTTATCTCCTGAACGTATAGGCTTACTTTCGCCGTTGCTCACCAAATTGAATAAGCGCATAGCAGGTATGTTATGTAGCGTGCTTTTTTTAGCAACCTTCGACAGTGTTTACCCTGTTAATGAACTCAGTGCAGAAATACTAAAAACCATTGGCCAAGGTATATTAATTATTTATGTAGGCTTTATTTTTAGCAGCATTGTAAGTATTGCTGGGGCCATTTATAACCAGCTAGATTTTGCTCGTGAAGTGCCAATACAGGGGTTATTGCAGGTTGTTAAGCTTATTACTTTTATTGTGTGTGCAATATTAATTGTAAGCATAGTGCTTGAAAAATCACCTACTTATATTCTCTCTGGTTTTGGTGCCATAGCCGCCGTTACTTTATTAGTATTTAAAGACACTATTTTAGGTTTTGTAGCCAGTATCCAAATTGCGGCAAACCGATTAGTTACTTACGGTGATTGGATTCAAGTAGAAAACTACGGTGCCGACGGTGAAGTAATAGATTTAGGCCTAAACACCGTAAAAGTGCGTAACTGGGATAACACCATAACCACTATACCTACTTATATGCTGGTAGCGGGCTCGTTTAAGAACTGGCGCGGAATGCAAGAGTCTGGTGGCCGACGTATCAAGCGCTCACTTAATATAGACATGCATAGCATTTGTTTAGTGAGTGATGAATTTAGAAAACAAATAGATGCGGCTATTCCGCTGCACGAATATATACGTGTTGCTTCATTGCCTGATCCGGTTTCTAACTTAGGCTTGTTTCGCCGCTACGCCGAGGGCTATTTAAAGCAGCATAATAAAATAAATACCTCACTTACGCTTATGGTGCGTGAGCTACAACCAATGAACCACGGATTACCGATTGAGTTTTACTGCTTTAGTGAAGATAAACGCTGGATATCTTACGAGCATTTACAAGCCGAAATTATGGATCACTTATTGGCAGTGTTGCCTGTATTTGGCCTAAGAGCGTATCAAAGTGTTAGCGGGCAACTAAGCCCACCTAATGCACAGCAAACCGATAAGCCAACTTTTAAAGTAATGGTAAATAGTGCTGAGTAAGGCCCACACTAATAAATAAAGCTAATAGCCACCAAATAGGTGGCTTTTTCATTCTTAGCCATGCAAAAGCGGCAATAACTAGTGCAACCTGCCATAGATTGTGGACGGCCGATGTCCAAATAGGTGAGTACAACGCCGCCGCTAAAAAGCCAACTACGGCAGCGTTAAGCGCCGCAATAGAGCTTGCAAAGCGAGGTTTACTTGCCAGGTTTAACCAGCTTTTTTGAAACGCCAGCATTAATAAAAAACCCGGTGTAAAAATAAGTAGGGTTGCAGCTATGGCCCCTATTAAGGGTTGCTCTGAAGTAAGCTGCGCGCCTAAGTATGTGGCTATTGTAAACATGGGGCCAGGAATTGC
Organism: Pseudoalteromonas sp. S3785; assembly: GCF_005887365.1. NCBI lineage: Bacteria > Pseudomonadati > Pseudomonadota > Gammaproteobacteria > Alteromonadales > Pseudoalteromonadaceae > Pseudoalteromonas > Pseudoalteromonas sp. S3785. The sequence continues at coordinate 13,156 of NZ_PNCT01000012.1, forward strand.
CTGAGCACTAGCATACGCACTTAAAAATTGATCGTTACTAAGCGCTGGTACGCCCGCTTGCAATACAGGCAATACCACATGCCCGCCACCAAATACCATAGCGCCCGCTTGGTAAAAAGGAGCAAACAAAGCAAGATCATCACCTAACGGTATAAAGCTAATAGCGAGCAGTAATACAAATAAGCCTAAAGGGAGCCACCTAAACGCGCTTTTAGTATCTGCTTTTGGCTCAGTATGGGTGTTGAGTTGTAATAGAGGCCAGATTGCGCCTATAGCAGCGGCACTTACTAAAATAGCTATTTGCGTGCCAAGTAAAGGAAATAGTAATAAAGCTAAGGTACTCATTACTGCGATAAGCTTGAGCGCAACGCTGGTACAAAAGCTTTTTGCCATAGTGAGTGTTGCATCGGCCACAATAACAACCGCAAATAGTTTTAAACCGGCAATAATAGCAAAGTAAACAACATCAAACTGATGTGCGCTTACCGCTAGTAACAACATGATTAAAAAAGACGGTAAGGTAAAAGCGATAAATGCGGTAATGCCACCAATAACCCCCGCGCGCTCAACACCAATTGCAAAGCCCACTTGGCTTGAACCAGGCCCAGGTAGCGCTTGGCTTAAACTAATAAGCTGCGCGTAGCGGGTATCGCTTAACCAGTTTAATGTGTCTACAAAGTGGCGTTTAAAATAGCCTAAATGGGCAGCAGGGCCACCAAAACTCATGCAGCCAAGTAAAAAAAACTGTCTAAAAATAGCGACTAACATTGAGCTTATATCCTTTTTAAAGTTCATTAAATTGTCACAAAGGAGTATGACACTTTTATTAATTGCATACATTAATTCGTAATCTAAAAATAATACCAATCCACTTAATTAAGTGGATTGGTATAAAGCGAACTGCTTTTAACATGCTCTTCATAGTTTGTTCATACATGTATTTGCATACTCGTTTTATAATTCTTAATGAATAGGACATCACATGACTTTAACTAAATCACTTTTAAGCGTAACCGTGGTAGCTGTATTGCTAAGCGGTTGCGAAATGAACAACACAGGCAAGGGCGCCGCAATTGGTGCCGCCGCGGGTGGCGTATTAGGTAAAGCAACGGGTAATCATAAAGACAAGCGTATCTTTATTGGTGCAGCTATTGGCGCACTAGCTGGTGCTGCTGTAGGTGATTATATGGATAAGCAAGAAGAAGCGTTTCGTGATGAACTAGCAGGCTCAGGGGTAGAAGTTGTACGTGAGGGCGATAACTTACGTTTAGTTATGCCATCTAACATTACCTTTGCGACAGACCAATCTTATATTTCATCAGGTTTTAACGATACCCTAAACGCCATTGCTAAAGTAATGAACAAATACGAAAAAACCTACTTAAGCGTAGAAGGTCACACAGATAGCACAGGTAAAGACAGCTACAATATGAACCTATCGCGTGAGCGTGCGCAAAGCGTTAAAAATTACTTAGTGAACCAGCAAATTATGGCTGCACGTATTAGCACTACAGGCTACGGCGAAACCCGCCCAATAGCCACTAACGATAGCGCCAACGGCCGAGCTCAAAACCGCCGTGTAGAAATTCAAATAGTGCCAAACACAGAAGGTTAGTGTTTGTTGAACTGCAATTCACAAAGACGCTGATACAAAGGGGAGCTTGCTAGCAATTGCTGGTGGCTCCCCGTTGCTTTTATTTCCCCATTTTCCATAACTACAATCACATCGGCATGTTTAACCGTTGCCAGCCTATGGGCAATAATTAACGTTGTGCGATTTTGCATTAAGTGCTCAAGCGCGGCTTGAACGTGGTGCTCACTTTGCGCATCGAGTGCACTGGTGGCTTCATCTAAAAGCAGTATTTCTGGGTCTTTTAAAATAGCGCGTGCCAATACAATACGCTGCTTTTGCCCACCCGAAAGCCTTACGCCTTGCTCACCTAAAAAGCTATTATAGCCTTGCGGTAATTGTTTAATAAATTCATCGGCATGGGCATGTTTTGCAGCGGCGTATACTTGCTCGTCAGTGGCGTTTGGGTTGCCGTAACGAATGTTATGCATTACGTCTGAACTAAATAAAATAGGGTTTTGCGCCACCATGCCCATTTTATCGCGTAGGGTGTTTAAAGAGAGTGACTTGATATCAATATCGTGAAATTTTATTGTGCCACTAGCTGGGTCGTAAAAGCGCTGAAGTAGCTCAAATAAAGTTGTTTTACCAGCGCCAGAGGGGCCAACAATAGCCACTGTTTGACCTTGCGAAATGCTTAAGCTTATTTTGTTAAGTGCACTGACATCAGGGCGAGACGGATAATTAAAGCTAATATTTTCAAGCGAGATTGCAGGCAAACCTGCATTATTTTGTAGTTGAGCGTCTTGCGGGTTTTCTGGATTTTTAATTTCACTATTAACGGCCAGTAATTCAAGTAGGCGCGCTGCCGCCCCAGCAGCTCGTTGAAGCTCGCCGTAAACCTCGGCTACGGTAGCCACCGACATGGCCACCATAATAGCGTAAAACACAAATGCTCCTAGCTCACCGCCAGTCATTGTACCTGCTAATACGTCACTACCGCCTACCCAGAGCATAACGCTAATCGCACTAAAGGTTAAAAATATTACCGCGGCAATTAAAAAAGAGCGCTGCTTAATACGGCTTTTGGCAACGTTAAAGGCTTTTTCTGTTTCTTGAGCAAAGGCGTGTTGCTCACGCTGTTCGTGGCTATAACTTTGTACTACTTTTATGTTTTGAATGATCTCGCCGGCATAGGTGCTTATGTCGGCTATTGCATCTTGGCTAGAACTTGCAAGTTTGCGAACCTTTTTGCCAAATACCATCATCGGCACTAATACCAGCGGTACACACGCAACAACGACAAGGGTAAGCTTTAAGTTAGTCACTAACAGCATTACCAAGCCGCCCACCAACATTAATGCACTGCGCAGCGCCATAGAAAACGATGAGCCAATAATCGATTGCAGCAAGGTGGTGTCGGTTGTTAAACGCGACATCAGCTCGCCACTGCGGTTTTCTTCAAAGTAGCTTGGGTGCAAGGTAACAATGCGATTAAACACCGCTTTGCGAATATCGTTACTAACGCGTTCGCCAATCCACGACATTAAATAAAAGCGGCTAAAGGTGCCCACGGCCAATAAACTAATTAAACCAATAAGCACTAATACAGCGTGTTGCAACTGTGCTTGGGAGCCTGCAATAAAACCATGATCTATGACAAATTTAACGCCTTGCCCTAATGATAAGTTAACACCAGCGGTGACTAAAAGGGCGCCAAGTGCCGCCACTACAATCCATTTATACGGTTTAATAAACGCAAAAATAGGTAATAAACTACTAAAAGCGGCTTTTTCGGGCTTAGGGCTTGTTTTTGACATAGTGGATTCTTTTTAAAGGTTAAGGTATAGATATGGCACTAAGATAATAAAAATCAATACTTTTAAACATTAGCATCAATAAGGAAACGTTATGACTACTGCAACCGTAAGTGGAGAATTTAATGTAAACCTAGCCCCTATAGAAGGCTACGCAAGCGGCCAAAACGGCGTTAATTTAGGGCGTATGTCGATAGATAAAACATTTAAAGGTAGCTTAAATGCCACCAGCCAAGGCGAAATGCTAAGCGCCATGACTCCTACGCAGGGCAGTGCTGGTTATGTTGCCATAGAGCAAGTAATAGGCGAGCTTGAAGGTAAAAAAGGCAGCTTTGTACTACAGCATTTTGGTACAATGGATAAAGGTCAAGACAGCCTAATTTTAAATGTAATTCCCGACTCAGGCACCCATGAGCTAGAAGGGTTAACGGGCAGTATGAAAATACGTATTGAGCAAGGGATTCACTACTACGATTTTGAATACACCTTATGATACCAATCCGCAATATTACTTAATCATTTTGCGGGCCTAAACGTGTCGCTACCTGCGTTAAAAAATTCTCATTTAGAACAACTAAATAGCGAATTTTTTGCCTAGCTATCAACACGTTTTTCCGTCCTCAAAAAAGATCACTTAAATAAGCGAATTGGTATAAGATACACAAGGATTAAAATGCAAAAAGTAATCGAATTTAGAAAGACCCGTTTTTTGGGTGGCGTAGATATAGCCGCACTGAATGACCGCATACAGGAATTAAACCAAGATGGCTGGAAAGTAGTAAACGCAGTGCCATTGACAGGCTTTTATGGGAAAGTGCATGGTTATACATTACTTATTGAAAATGAAGAGTTTTAAATGACATTTACAGTATGGTTAAGCCTAGCGGCTATTTGTATGATGGGCGCAATGTCGCCAGGGCCAAGTTTAGCGGTGGTTTTAAAGCACTCATTTAACGGCAGTATGAAAAACGGAATGCTTGCCGCGCTCAGCCATGGTACTGGTGTTGGGTTATACGCAGGTGCATCGTTATTAGGGCTAGGCGCTTTAATGATGCAGTTTCCGACTGTTTATCAAATACTGGTGTATTTAGGCGCAGCCTATTTGGCATATTTAGGTATAAAAATATTGCTAGCAAAACCCAGCAATAACGAACTTGAAGTACAAAAAAGTGAAGTAAGTGCTGGCCAAGCTTTACAAGATGGCTTTGCTATTGCGTTTTTAAACCCCAAGCTCGCTATTTTCTTTTTAGCCTTGTTCTCGCAATTTATTGACCCTCAGCTACTTACTTTAAACGTGGGTATAATTATGTGTTTAACCGTGTTTGTAATTGATACCGGCTGGTATTTGCTGGTGGCGTTACTGACAGAGGTTTCAAAAAATCGCTTTGGTTTTACCAAGCAAAGTCCGTGGCTTGATAAAATACTGGGAGTCGTATTTATTGCCCTTGCGATAAAAGTGGTGCTAAGCCTTTAAATCGCGTTCCCGATGCAGGGGCGCGTGCCTCTATGCTCCGTGCAGCCTAACCCTCATGCCCTGCATACGTATTCATCACAATAAGTTCACCTTTTAGTTACAATTTGTTGGTTGTGTTTTAAACAACACAGCAACACCTGACAACAATAACTCAAAGGTTCACACACATGGACAAGTTTAAACTAAGTGCACTTATGCTGGCTTTATTTGCCGCTAATAGTGCATTGGCTGCAAACGAAAACTCAACAAATCAATCACCCGACACAGAAGTTGAAGATTTAGAAATTATTGAAGTGCGAGGCTTTAGTCGCAGTTTAATCCAATCTTTAAATCAAAAGCGTTTTAGCGATACGGTGTCAGAACAAATTTCTGCCGATGATTTAGGGGCACTGCCTGATATTTCAATGGCCGATGCACTTACACGATTACCTGGTATTTCAGCGGTACGAACGGGCGGGCAAGCGGCGCAAATTAATATACGCGGGCTGTCGGGCGGGTTTGTATTTTCAACACTTAATGGCCGTGAGCAAGTATCTACAAGTGGTAGCCGCAGTATTGAGTTTGACCAATATCCGTCAGAATTAATTAGCTCTGCGGCGGTATATAAATCGCCCAAGGCATCGCTTATTGAAGGTGGCGTGGCCGGTACCGTAGAGCTTGAAACCGCCAGCCCACTTAATAATGATCAAACGCATAAATTTGTAGCTAATGTGCGCGGTATGTATAACGACCGCGCCTCTGAGGTATCGGATGCCACTGAATTTGGCGACCGAATTAGTTTTTCGTATCAAGGCAAATACCTAGACGACACATTAGGCGTAGCGCTGGGCTATGCGCGTTTGTTTCAGCCAAGTGTAGCAACGCAGTTTATTGGCCTTGCGTACAACGACACAAAAGACGTTGATGGCGCAGCTAACGATACCAATGGCCCTTTAGCTAACCCAGAAAACGAATACATTAGCGAAGGCTTTGAGCTACAGCATTTAGGCGGCGAAGAAACCCGTAATGGTTACTTAGCAGCTATAGAGTGGGCGCCGGTAGATAACTTTAAATTAAAAGGTGATGCGTTTTTATCGCGCTTTGATAAAGAGTCATTTGCTCGCGGCCTGAGGGTTAAATTAGGCGGGCCAACAGCTGCATACGCTAACGCTCAGCTTGATGGTAATGCCGTAATAGGCGCAGCGGTTAACCGTACTTCGCAAAGTTATACCCGCGTTGAAATAGTGAACGACGACAACCAAGACTTTGACGAAGTAGACAGCTTTGGCGTGAATGCCGATTGGCAGGTAACCGATAGACTAAACGTAAATGCCGATGTGTCGCTTTCTCGCGCAAAAAGTAACTTTAGAAATGGCTTACTGTGGAGCCTAGTAGCAGAAGATGCCAATGCAGAAACGCCAGTATTTGATAACAACGTAGCAATAAACTATCAATTAAATGGCTTAAATTTACCTGACGTTGGGTTTAATCAGGCGGCCGCCTTTAGTGATATAGACCGTGTGATGGTCAGTAAATATGGTATTTACCCAGATCAAACAGAAGATGAAGTAACGGCATTTAGGCTCGACTTTAAATACGAGCTAGAAAGCGACATATTTAGCTCAGTAGAGTTTGGGGCGCGCTACTCAGATAGAGAGTACAGCCGTAAACGCTCGGTATTTGAGTACGGTAACGATGGGGCGTTTTCAACAACGCAACCCCCTTTGCGCTTAACCGACGATATGGAGTCAGTGGTTGATTGGCAAGGTGAATTTAGTTATTTCCCGTCGTATTTAGCCATTGATTTAGACAAAGCACTTAACGCGTGGTTTCCAGATGGCACGCCAGAGCCGGTTCAAACATGGGGCAACGCCGATGGCGTAGACGACGCGCAAGGTTACACAACTAACTATTCGTGGTCAGTACTGCAAAGCGGCTCGGTGTTTGAAGATGTGCTAGCTGCGTACGTTATGGTAAACATTAACACGCAAATAGGGGGGCTCGACTTATCGGGCAATGTGGGTGTGCGCCGCGTTGAAACCGATCAATCAGCAACGGTGCTAGAGAACGTAGCAGGCGATGCGCGCTTAGGTGCGCAAAATATTGTTGATGAGAACGGCATTGTAAATGATTTATACGCGCCTAATGTATTAGGCACTAAATACACCGACTACTTACCGTCATTAAATTTAAACCTGCAACTTAACGATAATTCACTTGTACGCTTTGCTGCGGCTAAAGTAATGTCGCGTGCGCCAATTAACCGCTTAGCGGGCGATGCCAGTGCAAATGTGAGTGACGATGGTGTTATTAATGGTTCAAGTACTAATAACCCATTTTTAAAACCCTTTTATGCCGACCAATACGACTTATCTTACGAATATTATTTTGAAGAAGGTAACGGCACCATCGCTGCGGCGTTATTTTATAAAAATATAGACTCGTTTGTTGAAACCTTATCAATCGAAAACTTTGACTTTAAAGGCAACGGCTTTAACGTACCTGACTCAATAGAAGACCCTGTTAGTGGCGAGCAAGTTGCCACAACTAACGGTATTTACACCACGGCAGTTAATAACGGTGAAGGTGGCTACATTAGAGGGCTAGAGCTTGCGTATACGCAAGTGTTTAGCTTTTTGCCTTCGCCATTTAATGGCTTAGGTGCTAATGCAAGTTACTCGTACACCGAGAGTGAAATTGAATCGATTACCAGTTTAGGGGGCGACACATTAGCGCAATCTTTACCTGGGCTGTCTAATAACGTGCTTAATGCTACGGTGTTTTATGCTTTAGATGATTTTGAAACCCGCCTTAATGTGCGTTACCGCGATGAGTTTGTATCAGAGCAGGTTGCCATTAACGAGCAAGTGGTTAATTTTGATGCCGAAACCGTAGTCGACTTTCAAACCTCTTATCGCTTTAGCGACTCGCTAACCATGCTTTTGCAAGTTAATAACTTAACCGATGAACCAACCCAAAGTTACTTTGGGTCGCAGCAGCGAACAGGGACGACTCAGTACTTTGGTCGTCAGTTCTACCTTGGTTTTACATACAGTCATTAATTAGCAAACGGAGCGTTTAAAAATGAAAATTATAACTATGCCTAAATATTTGCTAATAACGTTAGCGTTAATGCTATTAGCAGCGTGTGGTGGAACAGATGATGTTGAATCTGGTGAACCATTACTTACTTGTAATGTGCCGCAAGTGCCTAATGAAGCGGGGACACAATGTGTCGATCCCGAACCTATATCCTGCCCTGCACCTACAGTACCTGATGAAAATAACGAAAGCTGTGTGGTTGGCGCCGACCCAACCCTCCCAGACCCTGTGGTATTTGCAGGGGAAGGAGAGGCGGTTTTATTTTACAACCGCTTAGCCGATGACAATTACGAAGGCTACCGATTACATTCGTGGAATAACGAGATATGCGATGCTTATGCACCCCCGTTTGACACCAGCGATTGGGCTAACGGCCACGAGTACGATGGTATTGACCCTAACTACGGTGCGTACTGGATAATTAACCTTAAAGAGGGTTATAACGAATGTGCCAATTTTATTATTCATATTGGTACAGAAGGGTCAGGTAAAGCGTTTGGTGATGTGGATTTAACTATGCCGTTGATGCAAGACGATGAAACCTTTCAACGTATGAACTTTACCATTCATGGTGAGCCTTCGGTGTTTGAATACCCTATTTTAAGTTTGGGCGAACGCGCAGTTGCTATAACAGGTGCTTCAGCGCATTGGATTGATTTAAATACTATTTTGTATAAACCAAGTAACGAGCTTACAAGCCTAATTAAGTTGCATTCATCAGCCACGGCGCAGCTTGAAGTGGATATTGATACTGGTTTAAACGGCGATATTGTTACGCTGCAATCAAGCAGTTTAACTGATGAGCAAGCGGCAAAAGTACCGCATTTAACCACTTGGAACGCTTACGAAGGAAGTTGGGATACAAGCACGGCTAAAGCGCTTATAAAATCGCAGCTTGTTATTGCCGGCTACGATAGTGAAGGTAAGCTGCTAGAAGCAAGCTATGTGCAAACCGCTAAAGCACTCGATGCCCTTTACACACAAGGCGAAGACGATGCTAACGAAGCTGTACTTGGCGTAACTTATGGCAATAACGCGATTGATGTCACTGTATGGGCACCCACCGCTAATAACATGGTGCTAAACGTGTTTGATGATGCAAAAACACAAGTGCACTCTGTACCAATGACATTAAATACACAGACGGGTATTTGGCAGGCAAGTTTAGATATGCAATATGACCGCCACTACTACCGCTTTAATTTTGATGTTTACCACCCACTGACTCAGCAAATAGAGTCGCTTTGGAGTACAGACCCTTACTCACTTAATGTATCTAGCAATGGTTTGTACAGCCAGATGATTAATTTAGCCGATGATGACACTAAGCCAGAAGGCTGGGATGAGCGTATTGTGCCTACTATTACTAACCCAGAAGATGCGGTCATTTATGAAGGCCACGTACGTGATTTTAGTGTGCGCGACCAGTCAGTAAGCGAAGCAAACCGCGGTAAATACCTTGCATTCACTGAACTTGAAAGCGTGCCAATGCAGCACATTAAGCAATTAGCAGATAAAGGCTTAACACACTTTCATTTACTGCCAGTGACTGATATTGGCACCATTGAAGAGGATGCCTCACAGCGTGTGGAAATTACAGACACCTTAGGTAAATTATGTGAGCGTATTAACGATGAAGCTGATGCATGTAAAATCGAAGATAAAAACAGCACCATTGTCGATATTATGCAAAGTTACCTACCTGGCTCAGACGATGCACAAGCATTAGCCAGTGCGATGCGTGATTTAGATGGCTTTAACTGGGGTTACGATCCGCATTACTTTATAGCGCCTGAAGGCTCGTACGCCTCAAGCCCAGAGGGCATTGCCCGCGTTAAAGAAACCCGCGCTATGGTGCAATCACTGCAAGAAGTAGGGCTTCGTGTTGTACTGGATGTGGTTTATAACCACACAACATCATCGGGTATTTGGGATAAGTCGGTATTTGATAAGCTAGTACCGGGTTACTACCATCGCTATAACGAAGTAAGTGGTGAAATAGAGCGCTCAACCTGTTGTGAAAACACAGCTACAGAGCATGTAATGATGGATAAGTTTGTTACTGATTCACTGGTTATTTTAGCGCGTGAATTTGGCTACGACAGTTTTAGATTTGATGTTATGGGGCATATGCCTAAATCATCAATATTAGCTGCGCGTGAAGCAGTACAAGCAGTCGACCCTGATAACTATTTTTATGGTGAAGGCTGGGACTTTGGTGAAGTAGCTAACAATCGTTTATTCACACAAGCTAAACAGGCTGATATGGCAGGCTCAGAGGTGGGTACATTTAACGACCGTATTCGTGAAGCCATTCGCGGCGGGGCATTATTTAGTAATAGCGCAACAGATGGCAATTTAGCAGAGCAAGATACTTTACGTTTGTCGCTTGCGGGTAATTTACAAAACTACATTTTAAAAGACTTTAAAGGTAATTCATCTAAAGGCAATAGCTTTACTTGGAACACTCAGCCAACGGCGTATGCACTAGACCCAGCGGATAGCATTCATTACGTATCAAAACACGATAACGAAACACTGTGGGATCAGTTGCAATACAAACATGCATCAAGCATGAGTATTGAGCAACGTGTGCGCGCGCACAACATGGCATTGTCTATTCCACTTATGAGCCAAGGCATTCCATTTATGCAATTGGGCGCTGATTTACTACGTTCAAAGTCAATGGATCGTGATAGCTATAATGCCGGTGATTGGTTTAATGCTGTTGATTTAACCAAAGAGAATAATAACTGGAACATTGGTTTACCAAATGCAGAGAAGAACCAAGAAAAATGGTCTGAAATTATGCCTATCTCTGCTAATCCAGATGCACAGGCAATGCCGCAAGACATAGCTTATGCAGGTGATGTATTTCAAGAATTCTTGGCTATTCGCAGCGCAAGTCCACTATTTAGATTAACCACAGAGCAAGATGTTATCGACCGTGTCGGATTTCACAATGTGGGTAAAAACCAGCAACATGGCTTAATTGTAATGAGCATTGATGATGGAGAAGGACTCACAGACTTAGACCCAGCATTTGACGCGCTTGTAGTGGTGATTAACGCAACCGAGCAAACCCTTAGCCATACTATTACCACCGCAGCGGGTTTTGAATTACACGACGTATTAAAAAACAGTGTTGATCCAAGTATGGCCAGCGCTAATTTTGCCCAAGGCGATAACGAAGGCACATTTACAGTACCGCCTTACACACTAGCTGTTTTTACTAAAAACCAAGGTGAGAGCCAAGGTGTTGGTTTAAGTGCAAATGCAACCGTAGGCGCGCCTGATGTAGTACCTTATGGCAGCACCGCTGTGTTTGTGCGCGGAACTTTAAACGACTGGGGCACACGTGATGCATTTGAATATATTGGCGAGGGTGAATACCGTATAGCAATTGCACTAAGCGCTGGCGACTACGAATTTAAAATTGCCTCAGAAGATTGGTCTACTGTTGATTTTGGTGCGCTTTCTGATGCTGATAAAGAGGTAGTTGAAAATCAAAGTGAGCCATTAACACGCTCAGGTGCAAACATGACATTTATTGCTGCCATTGATGCAACCTATGTATTTTCGCTTGATGCTTCAAACCCAGAAAATCCAACACTTACTTTATACAACGAAGAGCCATTTGTAGGCACTGCTATTTATGTGCGCGGTACGCTTAATGATTGGGGAGTAACCGATGAGCTAAGTTATAAAGGTAAAGGCATTTACACCTTTACTAAAACACTGAGCGCTGCAAGCTATGAATTTAAAGTAGCGTCTGAAGATTGGAGCACGGTTGATTATGGCTCGGCTGAGGGTGATGCCAGTGTAATGGTTGGCACCGCTGAGCAGTTGTCGGTTGCGGGCGCAAATATGACCATAGACATTGCCGAGCAAGGTGAATACCAATTTATATTTGACGCCAGTGATTTAAATAACGTATCGCTAAAAGTGCTCAACGGCGAAATGTTTGCACAAACTCCGGTGTTTATTCGCGGTAGTTTAAATGACTGGAGTACTGATAACCCACTGATGTACGAGGGTGATACGATTTACTCTGCTTCTATAGAATTAGAAGTGGGCGACTACGAATTTAAAGTAGCGTCTGAAGATTGGAGTACCGTTGATTACGGTGGAGCAGGCGATACGCCAGTAGTGGTAATTAATGAAGTAACACCACTTGAAGCGGTAGGTGCCAATATAGCACTGAGCATTACCGAGCAAGGTATCTACACGTTTAATGTAATAGGCCCAGATAGAGAAAATGTGAGCATACTCATTAATAAGCAGTAGCGGTTATATTTTCCCAAACCTAAGCCGAGCATAGCCCTGTATGCTCGGCTTTTTTAATACCTAATTAACACCTAACAAAAGAGATATTAAAAACGATAGTTAACCGACATCATAACAGTCGTGGTGCTATCGGTATCAATAATGGGTGAGTCTTCAATATCAGAATCAAGCTGCTTATAGTTAACCATGGCATTTACGTTCCAGCTTTTATTAATGTAATAAAGTAAAAATAAACCCGCATTGTAGTTAACTGTAGAGCTAAGTTCGTAAGGCGCATAGGTGGTAGATTCGCCCTGTGCTACACCATAATAGTAGTTAGATACATCACTGCTATTTAGCTCAACACCCACAGAAGGAACGAGCATTAGTTGTTTAGATAACTTAATAGGGTAACTGTAGTTGGTTTTAAATTTAGCGCCATCACCGTGGCCTATTACATCATGAGTCGCACTGGCGCTTATTTTACCAAAGCTTGCAGTGTAGCTAACCTGTGTGCCAGCATAAAGAGACAGTTTTCTGTCGTCTAAGGCTTTAATAGCTGCAAGGTCTGAATCTGATGTATCAAAGTTATCACCTGGCTCTAAAACTAATGACCAGTTAAAACCTTGCTGCTCCACTAATTTATAATCAAGTGACAAACCTTTAAAACTAAGCCTTTCACCTTCGTAGGTAATAATAGGTAAAAATAGCGTTTCACTGTCGGTGCCGGCATAAGGTGAGCTGGTAGAAATAACGCCGCCCCCTAGAGAAAACTGCGACTCAGCTTGTACAGCAATACTGCAAAGTGTAAGAGTGCCAACCAATATCCGTATTGAGTTTTTAATATAAGTGTTCATTAAAAGCCTTAGGTGTTAAATAAGTAAAAAGATAAATTGCTGAGACAATTAAAGTGCATCTCAAAACTAATAGGCTTTAGTGTAGCTATATTTACTGTTGGTGTTTGTAAGAGAGTGTGTGAAAGTTTATTTGAATGTTAGTGGCTAAATTGCATTGAAGCCGTTGTTCACGTAAGTTAAATAAAGGCATACGTTTGATTAGATTAATAAAATGGGAATGAGGATAAAAAATGAGCAACCCTATTTTAAAAAGTGCCAGCTTTGATCCCAAAGTGAAACAATACTGGATGACCATGGCATGCTTTTTTAGTGCCGTTGCATTAGTGACCATTCCACTTATACCTGTGGTGTTAATTATTGTTTGGCTGGTGGCAGGTAAAATATTGGCCGCTATGTCGGCGCAATTACTCACGCAAAAGTTGGTGGTTAAACGCGGTATTTTATTTAAAGAAGAAAAATCGATACCGCTTGAAAAAATAACCGATGTTGGGCTGAGCCAAGGGCCGCTTATGCGCTTTTTTGGCTTATATCGGTTAAGCTTTGAAACTGCCGGGCAATCAGGCCATGGTGCATTAGTGTCATTACTTGGTGTTGAAAATGCCAGTGAGTTTAGAGAAGCCATACTTCAGCAAAAAGATAACTTAGCTGCGCAAGCACCTAAAATGGAAGAGTTTGCTGAAGATCACCTCAACCAAGCATTACTTGCCCGCTTAGTTGAGGTGGTAGAGCGCATAGATACGCGTTTGGCTGCTTTAGAGGCGAAGCGTTAAACGTTTTGTAATTGAGCTTGCCCCGCCAGCATGCTTAGCTCTTTACTACGGCTTTCTACAACCTGATATTCGCGCGCTTTAATTGTGCTTATATAGTTCCATTTAGCACTGGCTTTTGTAGGTGTGAATGTAACGGTTAAATAACCGCGCTCCACTAAATTATTATAAGCAAGGTCATCAATTAATAAGGCAATTACTTGCTCTATTTGCGCTACGGTTTGCGCATCTTGTGTGTTTAGCGCTAAATACTTTTCAAGCCCTGGTGATGAAACCGATGCCGTTGCAAATTCTACCCCGGCATTTTGCGAGGCTGCAATAGGGTTATTGGCATCAGTTTTAAGCTCTCCTGCCCAGCCGTTATGAGTATCTCCGGCTAAAACTACTAGGTTTTTTTGTGCTGCAATAGCGGTGCCTAATAACACCTCTCGCTCGTAGGCGTAACCATCCCACGCATCAAGGTTATACGGTATGGTGGTTTGAATACGGGCTAGTTCTGCCTCTGTTACACTTGGGTCACCTGTTAATACTCGGCCTTTAATTTGCGCCAGCTCTGCAAATAAAGCATTGGCTTGTGCGAGTAAAGCACTAGGATCGCCACCATTTGCTTGTGTACTTTGTAAGCTGGCTAGTAGCAGCATTACCTCTACAGGTAAATGCATTTTGGTCATGAGCACTTGCTGCCCTAATACTTGCCATTGTGTACTTGAGGTCGTTATTGCATCGCTAAGCCAAGTAAGTTGTTCACTGCCTAATAATGCGCGATCACTCGCACCAATTGCTGCGGCAAATGCACTTTGTCCCGCAGGGGTTGTGAGATCAAAATCGCTATAGCTAAGCTGCTCATCACGCGCTAATACACGGGTATCTAGCATGTATAAAGAAACTAAGTTACCAAACTCAAAACGGCGGTAAATCCGTTCTTTATCGGCTACATTACGAATTGGCATCCACTCAAAGTAAGCCTGTAGCGCATTAAGCTTACGTTGGCTAAATTCACCTTCACCTTCGTTATGGTTTTCTGCGCCTTCGCGCCATGTATCGTTGGTTATTTCGTGGTCGTCCCACACCGTTATAAATGCACAGTGGCTATGGGCTGCTTGTAAGTCGGCATCGAGACGATAATTTGCATAGCGCTTTCTGTAATCGGTAAGCGCTATAATTTCACTGCTGTTATCAAGGGGGAGGAGTCGGTCTAATTGTGCTGCGTCTTCGGTTGCATAGCCAGTATTGCTATATTCGTATATGTAATCACCTAAGTGCAGTACTGCATCCAAATCGCTTTGCTTAGCAATTTCGCCATACACATGAAAATACCCTGCAGGGTAATTTGCGCACGATACAACGGCTAGCTTCACTTGATCAATTTCACCAACAGGAAGTGTTTTACCTTGCCCGACAGGGGAAGTTTTACCGTGTGCATTAAAACGATAGTAAT
The DNA here is from genome assembly GCF_005887365.1 of Pseudoalteromonas sp. S3785. Classification (NCBI taxonomy): domain Bacteria; kingdom Pseudomonadati; phylum Pseudomonadota; class Gammaproteobacteria; order Alteromonadales; family Pseudoalteromonadaceae; genus Pseudoalteromonas; species Pseudoalteromonas sp. S3785. Next base: position 28,426 of record NZ_PNCT01000012.1, read on the forward strand.
AAACGGTATTGGCATCGAGCCCTTGTAAATCAACTTTAAGGGTAAAGTCGGTGGTGTCACTTATGTTTGCTTCGCCATCGTGCACAATATTAGTAAAGCCTTTATCTGTGGCAGCTTGCCACTGTACTTTTAATGATTTAGTTGTTACATCGAGTGGGGTTACACGGGTCCAAATAATTAAGCTATCGCTAAGCGGGTCGCCGCTGGCGACACCGTGATCAAAGCTAACAGGTGTGTCGTCATTATCATCAAGCCTGCAACCTGTTAAACCAAGTGATAATACGGCAGCGCCAAATCCTGCTGCCGATGCTTTTAAAAAACTTCTCCGTGTAAATGCCATTGCTTTGTACCTGTTAAGTGTAAAAAGCAAAGTGTAGGCAATTTAGGTTACTTTTTTATGAAGCCGTTAAAAAACTTCACTTACTTGCGTTGCGTTACAGGTTATAACCGTTACGTTTTTGTATCCAACGCGAGTTAGCGCTTCTGCACCTAATGTGGCGCGGGCACCGCTGGCACAATGTAAGTAAATAGGGCGCCCTGCGTCTTTTTCTATTTCCATCAGCTTCATCTCTAGTAATCCACGCGGAATATTTATAGCGCCAGTAGCTGCTTTTGTAGCATGCTCTGCAGGTTCTCGCACATCAATAAGCAGCCCTTTATTTTGTTCAAGCTCTTGCTTTGCTTGCGCTGCATCAATACGGCGTTGGTTAGGTGTGATAATTTTTAGTAAATCAGGAATTGATGTAAGCATTAGTCTGTAAATCCTCTTTTTCGAAAAAAAGACATTAACGGGCACCACTTAGTGAAGGCTGATTGCACGAGGTTAATGCCAATGAATAACGTTAAAAATTGAAAGTTACTATCAACAAAGTAGCTTAAAAGCACAGAGATTGTAACGGCACTACCGCCAATTAAGAGTATGGCGTCACTTATTTTCATGGATGACCTTAATATTAGTATTGTCTAATGTTAATTATATTAGAACTTACTAATATAAAAGTCTATAATTAAAACACGCAAAATAACTAAGCATCACAATGAATATTGAACAACTTGCAGTAAACGCTCAGCAGGCAGAGCAATTTTTAAAATTGATGGCAAATAAAAACCGTTTAATGATTTTATGCAGTTTATTACAAGGTGAACAAAGTGTAGGAGAGTTAAATCAAAATGTTCCGCTGGCGCAGTCTGCTTTATCTCAGCATTTAGCGAGTTTACGTAAAGCCCAGCTAGTGGCAACCCGCCGCGATGGGCATACTATTTATTATTCGTTAATCGACCCAAAAGTTGAGTCGATTATTACGTTACTTTACGAGTGGTTTTGTAAGCAAAGTACGGCTGAGTAGTTTGCTTTAAATAAAAGTGGCAATCTCATCAAGCGACTTTTTATCAAGTGCATGGGAAGGTACAGTTGCATCGTCACTTGGGTAGCCTGCAATAAGTAACATGTAAGGGCGTTCGTTGTCTTTGTCGCGCTTACATATATCGGTTAAAAAGCTCATTGGTTTTGGAGTATGAGTCAGTGTTGCTAAACCACTACGGTGCAGAGCTTGTATCAAAAAACCAGTCGCCAGCCCTACTGATTCATGCACATAATAATTGGTGTTTTTATCATCCGTATTCACACCGCCTTTTTTTTGACTAAACACTGCAATAAGCCAAGGCGCGTGTTCTAAATAAGGTTTATTGGCGTCGGTACCTAATGGTTTTAGCGCATCAAGCCACTCTTCTCCTGCTCTGCCTTCGTAAAAAGAACGCTCTAGTTTTTCGGCGGCCTCTCTTATTTGTTTTTTTACATCGCTACTATTTATAGCCACAAAATGCCAGGGTTGGTGGTTTGCTCCGCTAGGCGCGGTGCCTGCTGCTTTTATACATGCTTCAATTATATTTTTAGGGACTGGTCGGTCGCTAAAGCTGCGAATACTATGGCGGCGCTGGCTGGTTTGTAAAAATTCGTTTGCACGTTTTAGCATTTCATCGTGAGGGTATTCTATAAAGTCGTTTAGTGGCTGGCTTTGATGTTTTTGCATGGCTTTACGCTTCTTATAAAGTGTGTGTTTGGTTTTTATACCGACTGAATAAATGCGAGGCAAGTAATATCCTTTGTTTATTTATTGTTACAAAATTGACCGTGGTGTAACTTATGTTCCTTTTTTTAATGTGGTATAAAAAGCGCAATAAAAAAACTATTAAAATTCAAGGAAGTAAAAATGCTATCAATAACAGGGTTATCTAAAACCTACGATAATGGCGTACATGCACTACAAGGTGTTGATTTATCTATAGGTAAAGGGATGTTTGGGCTACTTGGGCCAAATGGCGCAGGTAAATCTTCCCTAATGCGTACTATTTCAACGTTGCAATCTGCCGATGCGGGTTCAATTACTTTTGATGGTATTGATGTTTTTAAAGACCCACAGGCTCTACGTCAACGTTTGGGTTATCTACCGCAAGATTTTGGTGTTTACCCTCGCGTTAGTGCTTACGACTTGCTAGATCATATGGCTGTTTTAAAGGGCATTCATAACAAAGGCGAGCGTAAAGAGTCGGTGGAAGGCTTGCTTGCACATACTAATTTGTATCAACATCGCTCAAAAGCCGTAAGTGGCTTTTCAGGCGGTATGCGCCAGCGTTTTGGTATTGCACAAGCCTTACTAGGCGATCCCGACTTACTAATTGTTGATGAACCCACCGCAGGGCTAGACCCTGAAGAGCGAAATCGTTTTCATAACTTATTAGTAAGCTTAGGCGAGCAAAAAGTCGTTATATTATCGACCCACATTGTTGAAGATGTAGCAGAGCTTTGCCCAAACATGGCCGTACTGGCCGGTGGAAAAATACTATTAGAGGGTAACCCTATTGCCCTTACCGATAAACTTCAAGGCCAAATATGGCGCAAAGCCATGAGCCAAGAAGAAGCACTAGAGCTTGAACCGCAACTGCCTGTTATTTCAAAACGCTTATTTGCTGGGCAAACTATATTACACGTATTAGCCGAACAGGCCCCTGAAGGTTTTGAGCTCAGCAGTGCAAACCTAGAAGACGTGTACTTTTCTACGTTGCTTAATCACCGTAATAGCCAAGTAGCATAAGGGGGCGCTATGTTTTTTAATATGCTCGCGTTTGAGCTGCGCTATTTTGTGCGCCAGCCTTCGTTTTATGTGACCTCATTAATCTTCTTTTTTATGGCATTTTTTATAAGCTCTAGTAGTAAGTTTCCGTTAGGCGGGGCTAATGTTCATATGAACTCGCCTTATACCATTATGGTTTTAACGGTTACCTTTTGTACACTTGCTATGTTTTTAGTGGTTAACTTTGTTGCAAGCTCTGCGATTCGCAATAGTGAGACCAAAATGGATGAGCTGGTGTTTAGTAAGCCCGTTAACCCGCTTGCTTATCAATCAGGGCGCTTTTTTGGTGCTTACTTGGTTGTGCTCGTTGTTTTTTTAACCGTGCCATTAGGCGTGTTTTTAGGATCTCAATTTGGTTTGTTGGTTGGTTGGCTTGATAGTGAGCTAGTAGGCCCTAATAAGTTTATATATTACGCTGCGCCTTTTTTATATTTAGCCGTGCCAAGCTTATTGGTGCTCAGTGCTATTTTTAATAGTGTGGCGGTTTATTTTAAAACCATAATGGCGGTATATGTAACGGCCGTGGTGATCTACATAAGTTACCAATTGGCGAGTATCTATTTTGATGATTTAGCGTTTAGAAATATTGTTGTTTACGCAGACCCATTTGGCACAGGGTCGTTAATTGACTTAACCCGTTACTGGACTGTAAGTGATAAAAATACGGAAGTGTTAACGCTTTCGGGCGATTTTTTAATTAACCGTATTTTATGGGTAGCACTAAGCTTAGCGATGTTTTTTGGCCTCGGAAAGTTAGGTAATCGCGTAGTAAGTAAAAAACAGAAAAAGCAATTTGCTGTTTCTACGTTTGTAAAAAATAAACAAGCAGCACTTATTAGCAGCGCAAAAAACTACAAGTCAAAAGGGATCAATACGCAATCGCAATTAGTAATGCGCAGCTTATTTGAGCTTAAGCAGGTTATATTAAGTGCTCCTTTTATGATTTTAGCGGGTGTCAGTATTATTACGTTACTCGCACCACTTTTTGCGCCTATTGGCGCATATGGCACAACAGATTGGCCGCTCACACAAAACATGGTGGGCATTATTCAAAACGCCTCCGCTATATTTATGTTTATTATTATTGCTTATTACAGCGCAGAGCTGGTTTGGCGAGAACGTCACAGTGGTATGGGCGATATTGTTGACAGCTACCCGGTGCATAACAGTGTGTTTTGGGTATCTAAAATTATTGCGCTAATCACTGCAGTTTGTGGCCTTTATTTAGTAGGCATGATGTTTACCATTGCAGTGCAGCTATTTAAGGGGCAATTTAACCTAGAGCTTGGCCAGTACTTATTTAGGTTAGGCTACCTTACATTACTACCTTTAATTATGATGGCTATTCTGGCGTTCTTTTTACAAATAATTAGCCCTAATAAATACATAGGTATGGGCTTGTTTATTTTGTATTACATTGCTCAAATGGTAATGGGTGCTTACGGGTTTGAGCATCATATGTATCATTTTTCACAAAGCAGCAGCGTACCGTATTCTGATATAAACGGTTACGGACATTTTTTACAAGGCGCACATTGGTATACCTTATATTGGGGTGCATTGAGTGTGTTTTTAGCTATTGTAGGGTTTGCTTTATGGCATCGCGGCCCATCGCAAACATTGCGTACGCGTTTATCTTTAGTGCGTTACAACATGTCTTTAAAAGGCCAGATTGCAGCGGTTATAAGTTTATTGGTATTTGTGGGCGCAGGTTATAACATTTATTACAACACCCGTGTAATCAATGAGTTTGTAACAAGTGATGATAACGAAGCGCTACAAGTAAGGTATGAGCAAGAGTTCTCACAATACAAAGACTTGCCACTGCCTATAATAACTGATGTTGATTTACACATTGATATTTATCCTAAAAAACGTGCTTTAAATGCCGTGGCTAAAATTAAGTTTACCAATACCGCAAACGAGCCAATAACCCGTGTGTTAATTAACGAGCCTAGCCAATCTAAAAGCTGGGATGTAAAAATGGCAGGTGGGAAAATAGTTGAGCGTTTAACCGATTTTGGCATGGTATGGTTTGAGTTTGAACAACCACTAATGCCTAACGAAGTGCGCGAAGGAGAGCTGTCTGTTATTCGTGAACACGACGGTTTTGTTGATAGAAGATCGGATACTCAGCTCGTGCATAACGGTACTTTTATAAATAATAGAGAATTACTACCGCGTTTTGGTTATCAAAAGTATTATCAAATTGCCGATAAATATGAGCGCCGTAAGCATGATTTACCCGAACTTGAACGCGCACATAAACTAGAAGACAGCCGTTTTTATACGCAAAATGAGTTTGGGCCTGCTAATGGGTTTATAAACTACAAAGCCACGGTAACCACCGATGAGTCGCAATTTGCTATTACACCCGGCTACTTAAAAAGTGAGAGTGTAAAAGACGGACGACGTACTTTTGTTTATGAAATGGATGCCCCTATTTTAAACTTTTATTCTGTGCTTTCGGCAGAGCTTGAAAGCAAAAAGGTTGAGCACAACGGTGTAAATATTGAGGTGTACTACCATAAAGATCATGCATGGAATGTTGACCGTATGATTGAGTCGGTACAAGACTCACTAGATTACTACACGCAAGCCTTTGGACCATATCAGCATAAGCAGTTACGTATTATTGAGTTTCCTAAGTACCGCTCGTTTGCGCAAAGTTTTGCCAATACGGTGCCTTACTCAGAAAGTATTGGCTTTATTACAGACCTAAGAGATGAGAGTAAAGTTGACTTACCTTACTATGTAACCGCACATGAAGTTGCGCACCAATGGTGGGGGCATCAAGTATCGGGGGCTAATGTAGAGGGCAGTGCCGTTATTTCTGAATCGCTCTCCCAATACAGCGCACTTATGGTGCTAAAAAAACGCTTTGGCGCCGAGAAACTTCGTAAATTTTTAAAGTACGAGTTAGATAAATACTTAATGGGCCGCACAGGCGAAGCCTTTGAAGAAATGCCGCTGTATAAAACGCAGGCTCAACAATACCTTCACTATAATAAAGGCTCAGTTGTGATGATGGCTTTGTATGATCGCTTAGGTGAAGAGCGCTTAAATGCCGCACTTAAAGCGTTTTTGAATGAGTTTAAATACCAATCAACCCCATACCCAACCACACTTGATTTACTTAATTATTTAAAGCGAGATGCAACACAAGTTGAACAACGTTTTATAGATGATCAGTTTAAATACATAACGCTTTATGAGCTTGAAATGAAAGCAGTGTCGGTTACAGATGATGTTGATAGCGAAGGTTTTTATACAGTAACACTGAGCGTTGAAGCAACTAAGCAGCATGCCGATGGACAAGGTGAAGAGACTGAGCAACCACTCGATGAGCTAATTGATATTGCATTATTTAGCGATGACCCTGAAAACCTTCTCGCTGAAGACTTTGTTATTTACTCGCAAAAGCATCAAATAGTCTCTGGTACTAATACTATTGAGCTAAAAGTAAAAGAAAAACCAGTGTATGCAGGGGTAGACCCGTACATTAAGCTTGTTGATAAAGACAGTAAAAACAACCTCGCTAAGTTTTAACGATTAGCTACTAACTTGTAGGCCGCATTTAGTGCGGCCTTTTTTGTTTTAGCTAATGTGTATAACACTGACCCTCAATAATACTTAATTACTTCAAGGCTAAACGTGGCAGCTGGCTGCGTTAAAGCCTCAGGTTTAGAGCAACTAAATAGCTTACTTTGGCTAGGTTTCGCCACGTTTCTCTTGCCTCAGAGTAGATTAGTCAATTAAGCGAGTTGGCATTACGGGTAAATGATTTAACAGCGTGGTGGTAGTGATTGATTAACTGGTGCACATGGAAGAGCGCATTAGTTCTAAACTTAGAGGGCGTTATGGGTATTTAGGCTGCCCTAAACGAGAAAAGGGCCAAAAGGCCCTTAGTGTTGCAGCAAGTAACACATTTTGTTTTAAAGCGTAAAGTCTACCGCGTAACCTACGTAAACTTTAACATCTGACTCATCCATGTCGGTGTCAGATACGCCAAAAGTAAAACCATCTTTTGATACAGAGATACCATAATCAATAATATTATCATCGCCTATAAAGTCGCCAGAGTAGTGGCCTAAGTGCAGCGCAACCTCAGTGCCATTACTGCCAACAGCAAAGCTGTAATCGGCATTTAGGTATAGCGAATCGCCAAAGTCAGTACCATCACCGTCAGCAGCTGAAGTGGCAAGGATTGCAGCACCAAAAGTAAAACCTTCTACACTAATGCTACCGTAAATCTCAGAGAAATCAGCATCTGCCGCAGAAGCTGCATCTGGGTAAGCGTAATAAATGTAACCTACATCGTAGCTAACTGTCTCATTAATATCACCGCCAAAGCCAGCGTATAGGTCTAGCTCATACGTCATTTCATCGGCCCAAGATGCATTTGAGACCCAAGTGCCTGCATAAAAGCCCGACTCGTTAGCGTAATCAATACCGCCAGAAATAGCAGCATCGCCCCCAGTTTGCTCTTGTCCACGCCATAAGTAGTTAGACGTAGCCGCTGCGTTTGCGGTTACCTCTGCATGCACGGCTGTTGATGTTAAAGATGTAGCACCTAATAAAGCGATTGCGCTAATTGCGATAGTTTTTTTTAGTTTTAGCATGTCCATTTCCCGTTGTATGATTTTTTTACCGCCTAGGTTTTTATTCTCTTATTGGCAACCCTTTGGCTAGCGGCGTTTTATTGTTTAACTGGAAATAGAATTGCACTGTATGTGCCAGCTCAAAATTATTTGGTTGAAACTGGTTTTTTGTTCTTTTATAACAAGGTGTTAAAGGATTTTCGAAAAAGGAGGTAATGAGGGTGATAGTAAAGAAACGCACACTGCTGGTGCATAATTTAACCTAACTGCACCAGAAAAATACAGTTAGGTTAGGTGAAATTAGCCAAATATAGTGCGCATAAGACTAATTGTTTCGTTTACTCCGCGCCCTTTTTGTACTTCGCTAATTATAGAGTCGCGTTTGCTACGAATATGCTCAGGAATGTCATCGGCTGCAAGTGCGCGGTCTACAAGTATTTCGGCTGACTCTTTACCTCTACGCTGTGGTTTTCCCGCACTTGTTGTGCTGCGTTTAGGTTTGTTTAATAGCTTAATATAATTTGAGTTATCGGCCGTGTTGGCATCTGCATAGTAAAAAAAGCACGGTAATAGCGCTTTTATACTTACCAGTTGCGCTTCTAGTTCATTGCTGCCACTAGCCATTTTAAACCACGACATAGCATGAATGCTTTGTACTATATCTTGCCAGTAGCGCTCAAAGTCGCGGTTGTTTAATTTTGTAATACCTAAAGCTGCGCATAATGCATCAAGGCGGCTATTACTAATTGGCGTAAATACATCTGGGCGGCGCATTGCTAATAAACGTGTAGCAGGGGCAAGGGTAGGTTTTTCATCACTGCCGTTAAAGGCAAGTAAATAAGCAACAACAAACTGTTGGTAATCAGCTTCGCTCACATCTCCTTCAAGCGGAATGTTAGCAAGTGCATCGTCAAACGCGCCAGGTAAGTCGGCTAGCATTTGATGAAAACCCTTTGCACTTTTTGTTGATGCAAACCATTCAACATCAAAGTTATAGGTGCTTGGGTCGAGCGTAGCAGTGTGTTTACCACTAAATGCCAGTAAATCTTCTGGGATCATGTCTTTTAATGCTTGCTCACGAATGGTGTGCAAATACGTGGTAAGGCGAAGCTGTTCTTTCAGTGCAATAAGTTCTTTATGTTGCTCTACAAACATACTAATAACAGGCCAAGGTGCTACACGTAGTGTTTTAAGCTGTAAAAAGCTAATTGCAGAGGTTAGCTGATCGTGCAGCTTTTTTAAAACGGGTAGCTGTTTTGGATCTAGTAAGTCGTAATTTATGCGGTCTTTACTTGCACTTAATAGCTCATAACACCAGCCTAAAAAATCCTCTGGGTGGTTTTCTACTTTCACGGCCATTAGGTTTAGGCTTAGTTCTGAAGCTTGCTTCAAGATGTTTTGGTAAATTTGACTTTCTTGTTCGCCTAGCGCCATTTTTGACGGTGAAATTAGCAGTTTTTTCATGCCTTGTAGAGTCTCCGAGTAGATACATTTTTTAGCTGCTTTATTTTAGCGCAAATACGCCAATAGCAACAGGGCCGTGCATCATACCTAACAATTCAAGGGATGCAATGTTGTAGGGTTTAATACTTGGCTAGATTTAAATTTGATGAGCTTTACTTTTAGTCACCAATTTCGCAAAGTTTACTTTTAAGCATAAATTCATCTCAAATTAAATAAATTACAATAAACAGCTTTTTTGTCGCAACGACAATGATTTTAAAGCTAACACTCGCTATGATAAGAACATTATTTGCACGTTTGAAAGGATGATCATGAAGACCTTACTCAAAATTGTTGGTGTAATACTCTTACTTTGTATTGCGTTAATTATTGCCGCTCCGTTTTTAATTCCAACGGATACTATTTTTAATAAAGTATCTGAACAGGTTGAAAAAACAACAGGGCGCACACTTACTATTAAAGGTGATAAAACGCTTAGTGTATTTCCTGCATTAAAGTTAGAGCTTAACGATGTGCACTTTGCAAACATGCAGACAGGCTCGCGCGACGACATGGCCAGTATGGAGCAATTAGCTGTGCATATACCCTGGTTATCGTTATTTGGTGGTGAGTTTAAACTTGATAAGTTTGTTATTAACGAGCCCAATATTTTATTAGAAACTGATAAAAACGGTAAAGCTAACTGGCAGTTGTTTGATGCTTTAGCAGCGCAGCCGCAAGAGCAAACTCAATCTGGTGGGGCTGTTCAGCTACCAGAGAACTTTGATATAGAGCTAGGTGAAGTAGCTATTTACGGTGGTACATTTACTTACCTAGATGGGCAAACTGGCGCTAAACAGCAAATTAGTGACCTAGAGCTGGCTATTTTATTACCATCACTGCGTAAAACATTAGAGATCAAAGGCGGCATTACATATATGCAAGAGCGCTTTGAGCTAGATGTAAAACTTGATACGCCAGCAAAGGCTATTGAAGGGGCGATGTTTGAGGTTACTCAAAGCGTAGACTCTCGCTTGGTCGACCTTACTTTTAACGGCAATATTGCGCAACAAGGAAAAGATATAAAAGGTGAGTTAGCGCTCAGTGGTGATTCTGTTAAAGAGCTAGCAACTTGGCAGGGAGTAGACTTAAACGCCAAAGAAAATGCATTTAATGCGTTTAGCGTAAACGGCAAAATGCACCTTATAAATGATACGTTTAACCTAGAAGAGCTGATTGCTACCCTAGATGAATTAGAGATTAAAGGTAAAAGTGAAGTTAACTTAGGAAATAAACTAGCGGTTAATGCCGACATAGACCTAGGTATGCTTGATCTAAATCCATACTTACCGGAGGCAGTAGCTAAGCAACAAGCGTCGCAAAGCGAAGAACCTAAAGCCGCACAGCCGATTGTTTGGGACGATACTAAAATTGATTTAAGCGCATTAAATGCACTTAATGCTAACGTAGTTATTCGTTCAAGCGGTTTAAAAGCGAATGATATTAAGCTCGGTGCGAATCAATTTACAGTCGACTTAAACAACAGCGTTGCTAAATTAAGTTTGGATAGCTTTAAAGCCTATGAGGGCACCGGTAAAGGGGTCATTAATATAAATGCCCAGCAAACGCCTTATAAAATAAGCACAAATTTTGATTTAACTGACATAGATGCGCAGCCACTACTCACAGATGCAGCTGGCTTTGATAAACTTATGGGTAAAGGGTCATTAAATTGGAACTTAACTACGACTGGTCAAAGTCAAAAAACCTTTATTGATGCTTTAAACGGCAAGGTTGGTTTTGAATTTGCTGATGGGGCTGTTAAGGGCGCAAACGTCGCTGAAATGGTTCGTAAGGGTAAAGAGCTTATTACAGGTAACTTGGGCGCTGTAAGCGAAGGGCTAGATACAGGCTTTCAAGAATCTGAGCAAACAGATTTTTCTGCGCTCACAGGTAGCTTTAATTTTACGAATGGCGTGGGACATAATAACGACCTATCCCTGATGAGCCCGCTTATCCGTATTACAGGTGAGGGCGATGTAGATTTACCTAAAACCAATGTTGATTATCGGTTAGTGACAGGTATTGTTGATTCAATTGAAGGACAAGGCACTACAGATGACAGCACGGGCTTTAAAATCCCACTGCGAATAAAAGGCCCATTCCATGACGTTGGCTTTAAGCTAGATGTAAGCAATGCACTTAAAGATAAAGCAAAGCAAAAGCTAGACGATGCCAAAGAAAAAGCAAAAGAGAAAGCTAAGGACAAGGTTAAAGATAAACTAAAAGGCTTATTTGGCTAAAGCTAATAAGCAACCACAAATAAATAATTAAGGCGCTATTAGCGCCTTGATTGTTTTATAACCACTTGTAAAATAGCTACATAGCGGTTTTTACTCAGTTTTAATCTGGCCTTCACTCAAATTAATTAAAAAATAACCTACCACTCACTAGCCAATGCTGGTACAATTGCCCGCCCTTAAGAGACAACTCCGTTGTTTTTAGAGTGGGATTTAATCGAAGTGCCTTGATTTTAAACAAATTTAAGGCAAGTTGTAATTACTACACCGGAGGTCATTAACATGATCCAAATGCAAACTCAGCTGGAAGTTGCTGATAACAGCGGCGCTCGCAAAGTGCAGTGTATAAAAGTCCTTGGTGGTTCACACCGTCGCTATGCGGCAGTTGGCGATATCATTAAAGTTTCTGTGAAAGAAGCTATTCCTCGCGGTAAAGTGAAGAAAGGTGATGTTAAAAACGCGGTAGTTGTGCGTACCAAAAAAGGCGTTCGTCGTCCGGACGGTTCTCTGATCCGTTTCGATAGCAATGCGGCTGTTATCTTAAATGATAACTTGCAGCCAATTGGTACTCGTATCTTCGGCCCTGTGACTCGTGAGCTTCGTAATGACAAGTTCATGAAAATTGTTTCACTAGCCCCAGAAGTACTGTAAGGAGTCTATCATGGCAGCAAAAATCCGTCGTGATGACGAAGTAATCGTACTAGCAGGTAAAGACAAAGGTAAGCGCGGCAAAGTGCTTTCAGTTGTTACCGAGTCTGGTCGAGTATTTGTCGAAGGCATTAACTTAATCAAGAAACACCAAAAGCCGGTTCCACAATTGAACCAAGCTGGCGGCATTGTTGAGAAAGAAGCGTCTATCGACGTATCAAACGTTGCGATCTACAACTCGGAAACGAGTAAAGCAGATCGTGTAGGTTTCAAGATTGAAGATGGTAAGAAATTACGTATCTTTAAATCTACTGGTAAAACTATCTAATAGTTGGAGTAGAATGATGGCGAAACTGCATGAAGTATATAAAGACAAAGTAGTTGCTGAGCTTCAAGAGAAGTTTGGTTTCAGCTCTGTCATGCAAGTCCCTCAGATCGAAAAGATCACATTAAATATGGGCGTGGGCGAAGCCCTAGCTGACAAGAAGATTTTAGATAACGCTGTAGCGGATCTAGAAGCTATCTCTGGTCAGAAACCTTTAATCACTAAAGCACGCAAATCTGTTGCTGGCTTTAAAGTGCGTGAAGGCTACCCAATTGGCTGTAAAGTAACCTTACGCGGCGAGCGTATGTGGGACTTTTTTGAGCGTTTGGTATCAATCGCTATCCCACGTATCCGTGACTTCCGTGGTGTGAGTGCTAAGTCTTTTGATGGACGTGGTAACTACAGCATGGGCGTACGTGAACAAATCATCTTCCCAGAAATTGATTACGATAAAGTAGACCGTGTACGCGGTATGGATATCACAATCACAACTTCTGCGAAATCTGATGAGGAAGGCCGTGCGTTGTTAGAAGCGTTTAACTTCCCATTCAAGAAATAAGGGTAGGGTTATGGCAAAGAATTCTATGAAAGCGCGCGAAGCAAAGCGCACTAAACTAGTTGCTCAGTACGCTGAAAAGCGTGCAGCACTAAAAGCTATCATCAGCGATGTTAACGCATCAGAAGATGATCGTTGGGACGCGGTACTTAAGCTTCAAGCTTTACCACGTGATTCTAGCCCTGCACGTCAACGTAATCGTTGTAACATTACGGGCCGCCCACATGGTTTCCTTCGCAAATTCGGCATGAGCCGTATTAAAGTTCGCGAAGCAGCTATGCGCGGTGAAATTCCTGGCCTTAAAAAGGCTAGCTGGTAATAGTATCACGGGAGTAAGACTATGAGCTTGCAAGATCCTATCGCGGATTTGTTCACACGTATCCGTAACGGTCAATCAGCGAAGAAAGTATCTGTAACGATGCCAACTTCAAAGCTGAAAGTAGCAGTAGCTAAAGTATTAAAAGACGAAGGTTACATCGCAGATTTCGCAGTAAACAGCGAAGCGAAACCTGAGCTTTCTATCGAGTTGAAATACTTCGAAGGCAAAGCTGTAATTGAAAATATCCAGCGTGTTAGCCGCCCTGGTCTACGTATCTATAAGAAACGTGACGAATTACCGAAGGTAATGGGTGGTCTTGGTATCGCTATCGTATCAACTTCTAAAGGCCTAATGACAGACCGCGCAGCACGTAGTGCTGGTGTTGGTGGTGAAATCATTGGCTTTGTAGCTTAATCGGAGGGGAACTATGTCTCGCATAGCAAAGGCACCAATCAATGTTCCTGCCGGTGTAGAAGTTACATTAAAAGGCCAGGACATCACAGTTAAAGGCAAAAACGGTGAATTAACGCGTACTATCAACGATGCAGTTGAAGTACAACTTAATGACAACGTTATTACAACTTTACCTCGTGAAGGCGTAGCTAATGCATGGGCACAAGCAGGTACTGCTCGCGCTCTTATCAACAACATGGTTGTTGGTACGCATGAAGGTTACGAGAAGAAACTTCAGTTAGTAGGTGTTGGTTACCGTGCAGCAGCTAAGGGTAAAGTTTTAGACTTAACACTTGGTTTCTCGCACCCAGTTAATTTCGAAGTTCCTGAAGGAATTACGATTGAAACTCCAAGCCAAACAGAAGTTCTAGTTAAGGGCGTAGATAAGCAGTTAGTTGGTCAAACAGCTGCTAACATTCGTGCATACCGTAAACCTGAGCCTTACAAAGGTAAAGGTGTTCGTTACGCAGATGAGAATGTACGCCGTAAAGAGGCTAAGAAGAAGTAAGGTAAGACGATGGATAAAAAAACAGCTCGTCTACGTCGTGCTAAACGCACTCGTAGAAATTATATTGAACAAGGCACAACGCGTCTTGTTATCCACCGCACGCCACGTCACATTTACGCTCAAGTAGTTAATGCTGAGGGTACTGTACTGGCTGCTGCTTCTACTGTTGAGAAAGCTATTAGCGAAACAGTTAAAGGCACAGGCAACGTTTCAGCTGCACAAGCAGTTGGTAAAGCGGTTGCAGAACGTGCGGCTGACAAAGGCATCGAAAAGATTGCTTTTGATCGCAGTGGCTTTAAATATCACGGCCGTGTGAAGGCGCTAGCTGATGCTGCGCGTGAAGCCGGTTTGCAATTCTAGGAGTAGACAATGGCTAACGTAGAAGCAAAGCAACAACAGCCTGATTTAGCTGAAAAGCTAATCGCGGTAAACCGTGTGTCTAAAGTAGTTAAAGGTGGTCGTATCTTTAGCTTCACTGCACTAACTGTAGTTGGTGATGGCGCAGGTAAAGTAGGTTTTGGTTATGGTAAAGCACGTGAAGTTCCAGCTGCTATTCAAAAAGCAATGGAAAAAGCACGTCGCAACATGATCAATGTAGACCTAAATGGCAACACATTACAGCATCCTGTTAAAGGACGTCATGCTGGCTCACAAGTGTTCATGAAACCAGCATCAGAAGGTACTGGTATCATCGCAGGTGGTGCTATGCGTGCAGTACTAGAAGTTACTGGTGTGCAGAACGTACTTTCTAAATGTTACGGTTCTACCAACCCGATCAACGTAGTACGTGCAACGATTCAAGCTCTAGAGAACATGAACTCTCCAGAGTCAATCGCTGCTAAACGTGGTCTGCGCGTAGACGAAATTCTGGGGTAACCATGGCAAATAAAACTGTAAAAGTAACACAAGTAAAGAGCTCTATCGGTCGTTTACCGAAGCATAAAGCTACATTACGCGGTCTTGGTTTACGTCGTATCAACCACACTGTTGAGTTAGAAGACACAGCATGTGTACGTGGTATGATCAACCGAGTTTCTTACATGGTAAAGGTAGAGGGTTAATTTCATGCATTTGAATACACTTTCACCTGCTGCAGGTTCTAAAACTGCTCCAAAACGTGTTGGTCGTGGTATCGGTTCTGGTCTTGGTAAGACTGGTGGCCGTGGTCACAAAGGTCAAAAATCACGTTCTGGCGGTAAAGTACGCGTTGGTTTTGAGGGCGGTCAAATGCCTATGCAACGTCGTCTACCTAAATTTGGTTTCACTTCACGCAAATCGTTAGTATCTGCAGAAGTAAACCTTTTTGAAATCGCTAAAGTTGAAGGCGATGTGGTAGACCTAAACGCGTTACAAGCAGCTGGTCTAGTTAAAAAGAACGTTCTGTTCGTTAAAGTTGTTAAATCTGGCGAAGTTTCACGCGCTGTTACCGTTAAAGGCCTTAAGGCTTCTAAAGGTGCTCGCGAAGCTATTGAAGCTGCCGGAGGCAAGGTAGAAGACTAAGGAAGTACTGATGGCTAAACCAGGTCAAGATACACAAAGTGCACAAAGTGGACTTTCGGAATTGAAGCGTCGATTACTATTTGTTTTAGGTGCTATCATTATTTACCGTCTAGGTTCATTTGTGCCAATCCCTGGGATTGACGCCGCTGTACTTGCCGATTTCTTCGAGCAACAAAAGGGCACCATTGTTGAGATGTTCAACATGTTTAGCGGTGGTGCGCTTGAGCGAGCTTCAGTGTTAGCACTGGGTATTATGCCGTATATCTCGGCTTCGATTATTACGCAACTATTAACGCATATGTATCCTCCGTTTATAGAGCTTAAGAAAGAAGGTGAGCAAGGGCGTAAAAAAATTAGCCAGTACACACGCTATGGCACGCTTGTGCTTGCTACTATCCAATCAATCGGTATTGCGACTAGCTTACCGGGCATGATGGAAGGGTTAGTTGTTAACCCTGGTATCGGTTTCTACTTCACCGCTGTGGTGAGTTTGGTTACAGGTACTATGTTCCTAATGTGGTTGGGCGAGCAAATAACTGAACGTGGTATCGGTAACGGTATCTCAGTTCTAATATTTGTTGGTATTGTAGCTAACCTGCCGTCTGCTATTGGTTCGACAGCCGAAATGGCGCGCCAAGGTGATTTGAATGTTTTTGTACTGTTGATGGTTGCGGTTATAGTATTCGCTGTTACTTATCTTGTAGTGTTTTTCGAACGTGGACAACGTCGTATCGTTGTTAACTACGCTAAACGCCAACAAGGTCGTCAAGTATTTGCTGCTCAAAGCACGCATTTACCACTAAAAGTAAATATGGCGGGTGTTATTCCACCAATCTTTGCTAGCAGTATAATTCTGTTCCCTGGTACAATTGCAAGCTGGTTCGGCCAGGGTGAAGGTCCGGTCGCTGATGTGCTACAAGCTATTGCAACAACGTTGACTCCTGGTCAACCTTTGTATGCGATGGTATTAGCTGCAGCTATCATCTTCTTCTGCTTTTTCTACACAGCGTTGGTTTTTAACCCACGTGAAACAGCAGACAACCTGAAGAAATCTGGCGCATTTATCCCAGGTATTCGTCCAGGTGAGCAGACATCTAAATACATTGATAAAGTGATGACACGCCTGACATTGGCAGGTGCTTTGTATATAACCTTTATCTGTCTGGTGCCCGAATTCATGACTATGGCATGGCAAACGCCATTCTATTTCGGCGGTACATCAATTTTGATTATCGTTGTAGTAATCATGGACTTTATGGCACAAGTACAGACTCACCTGATGTCACATCAGTATGATTCTGTGCTGAAAAAAGCGAACCTTAAAGGCTACGGCCGATAAGGTCAGTTTACGGAGTTGAGCAATGAAAGTACGTGCTTCCGTTAAGAAAATATGCCGTAACTGTAAAGTTATTAAACGTGCTGGTGTAGTACGCGTAATTTGCAGTGAGCCTAAGCATAAGCAAAGGCAAGGCTAAGTAAACAGTCGTGCAGGCTGAGATTTCTCGGCCTGTGTTTTTAGTTGTGATTTGGTCTTCGTTTGAGTATCCTTACGGGCTTTTCAAACTTTTGATTACCAAATTCAAATATAGGAGATGTGTTAGTGGCCCGTATCGCTGGCATTAACGTCCCTGATCATAAACATGCAGTTATTGGTTTAACAGCAATTTATGGCATAGGTAAGACTCGCTCTAAGGCTATCTTAGAAGCGACTGGTATCGCCGAGACCACAAAAATCGGTGAACTTTCAGACGAAACTCTTGACGTACTGCGTGATGCAGTTGGCAAGTACACTGTAGAAGGTGACCTTCGTCGTGAAGTTACTCTAAATATCAAGCGCCTTATGGACCTTGGTTGTTTCCGTGGCCTACGTCACCGTCGCTCTTTACCACTACGTGGTCAAAGAACAAAGACTAACGCGCGTACCCGTAAGGGTCCTCGTAAGCCTATTAAGCGATAAGGGGATAGTATTATGGCTAAGACACCAATTCGTCGTAAAAAGGTTAAAAAGCAAGTTGCTGATGGTATGGCTCATGTTCATGCGTCTTTCAACAACACTATTGTAACAATTACCGACCGTCAAGGTAATGCATTATCATGGGCAACTGCCGGTGGTTCAGGTTTCCGTGGTTCACGTAAATCTACACCATTTGCTGCTCAGGTTGCTGCAGAGCGTGCAGGTACTGCTGCTCAAGAATACGGTTTAAAAAATCTAGAAGTTTTCATTAAAGGTCCAGGTCCAGGTCGTGAATCTGCTGTACGTGCTTTGAATGCTGCTGGTTACCGTATCACCAACATTACTGACGTGACGCCAATACCACATAATGGTTGTCGTCCACCGAAGAAACGTCGCGTTTAACAATAGGTTAGGAGAAATAACATGGCAAGATATTTGGGCCCTAAGCTCAAGCTGAGTCGTCGTGAAGGTACTGACCTGTTCCTTAAGAGCGGCGTAAGAGCTATCGACTCTAAGTGTAAACTTGAGACTGCACCTGGTCAGCACGGCGCTCGTAAAGGTCGCTTATCTGATTACGGTTTACAATTACGTGAAAAGCAAAAAGTACGTCGTATTTACGGTGTATTAGAAAAGCAATTCCGTAATTACTACAAAGAAGCTGCTCGCCTTAAAGGTAATACAGGTGAAAACTTGTTACAGCTTTTAGAGCAACGTTTAGACAATGTTGTATATCGCATGGGTTTTGCTAGCACACGCGCTGAAGCACGTCAGTTAGTAAGCCACAAAGCGATTTTAGTTAATGGTCGTGTTGTGAATATTCCTTCATACGTAATTACTCCAGAAGATACTGTAGTAATCCGTGAGAAGTCTAAAACACAAGCACGTATCATCGCTGCTCTAGAGTTGGCTGAGCAACGTGAAAAGCCGACTTGGGTTGAAGTTGACGGTAAGAAATTGGAAGGTAGCTTTAAGCGCCTACCTGAGCGTTCAGATCTGTCTGCGGACATTAATGAACAACTAATCGTCGAACTTTACTCTAAGTAAAGTTAAGAGTTAAGAGAGGATAAAATGCAGGGTTCTGTTACAGAATTTCTAAAACCAAGGTTAGTCGATATCGACGCTATCAACCCAACGCGTTCTAAAGTAGTTTTAGAACCACTAGAGCGTGGCTTTGGTCATACTCTGGGTAATGCCTTACGCCGTATACTGTTATCATCTATGCCTGGATGTGCAGTAACTGAAGTTGAAATCGACGGTGTATTGCATGAGTACAGCGCGAAAGAAGGCGTACAAGAAGACATCATTGAAATACTACTAAACCTAAAAGGTCTAGCAGTAACGTTAGAAGGCAAAGATGAAGTTTTTCTGACCCTGACTAAATCTGGTGTAGGCCCTGTGACTGCGGCTGATATTCAGCACGATGGCGATGTAACAATTGCTAATCCAGATCACGTTATTTGTCATTTAACGACAGATAGCAGCGAGATCAGCATGCGTATTCGTGTTGAGCGTGGTCGTGGTTATGTGCCGGCATCTAGTCGTTTATCCTCTGATGACGATGAGCGTCCAATTGGTCGATTGCTGCTTGATGCATCATTCAGCCCAGTTGAACGTATTGCGTACTCGGTTGAATCAGCCCGTGTTGAGCAACGTACAGACTTAGACAAGTTAATCATTGATATGGAAACAAACGGCACTTTAGATCCTGAAGAAGCGATCCGCCGTGCGTCTACTATCTTAGCTGAGCAATTAGATGCATTCGTAGATTTACGTGATGTAACTGAGCCAGAAGAGAAAGAAGAGAAGCCAGAATTCGATCCTATTCTACTTCGTCCAGTTGATGATCTTGAACTAACAGTACGTTCAGCAAACTGTTTGAAAGCCGAGCAAATTCAATATATCGGTGATTTAGTTCAGCGCACTGAAGTTGAGCTTCTTAAAACGCCTAATCTAGGTAAGAAGTCTCTAACTGAAATAAAAGACGTGCTAGCTTCACGTGGTCTTTCTCTAGGCATGCGCCTAGAAAATTGGCCGCCTGCAAGCCTAGCTGAATAATCTAAATCACTATATTAGTTTAGTTAGAAGGATAGGGTCATGCGCCATCGTAAGAGTGGTCGTCAATTAAACCGTAACAGTAGCCATCGTAAAGCGATGTTCAGCAATATGGCAGGTTCTTTGGTGAAACATGAAATCATCAAAACTACTTTGCCTAAAGCGAAAGAGTTACGCCGTGTAATTGAACCTTTAATCACACTGGCTAAGACTGACAGTGTAGCAAATCGCCGTTTAGCGTTTGCTCGCACGCGTGATAATGAAGTAGTTGGTAAATTGTTCAGCGAAATCGGTCCTCGTAATACAGACCGTCCAGGTGGTTACACTCGTATTCTTAAGTGTGGCTTCCGTGCTGGTGATAATGCACCAATGGCTTATATTGAACTAGTGGGTCGCCCAGCGACTAACGAAGAAGTTCAAGAAGACGCGCAGTCTGCAGAGTAAGTCTTTAAAGAGACACCAAAAAGCCGAGCTTATGCTCGGCTTTTTAATACCAAAAATTTGATAAACAAATTGTTTGAGTTATTCTATCTACTTATCTACTTATCTACTTATCTACTTATCTACTTATCTACTTATCTACTTATCTACTTATCTACTTATCTACTTATCTACTTAAAAAAATATAT
>NZ_PNCT01000120.1:0-527 GCF_005887365.1 Pseudoalteromonas sp. S3785
TGCCTTTTAATTGGGCGTTATAAGTACAAGGAAATTAAGAGTATGTGGAAAGATTTAAGTAATATTCAAAAGTTTTTGTTCATTGCAGTTATGTGCTTAATCGTACCATTCGCTCCTGAGTTTATATTTTTGGCTGACATTGGTGGCATGGAGCTAGTGTTTAGCTTTTTGGTTATGTATTACAAGCCAATTATCATTCGGGTTCAGTCCGCCATCGGGCGTGTAAAATTCGAACTTCAAATTTGCACTGTAGCGTTTAAAAACAGTTCAATTTTCAAACCTAAAGTGTATTTCACACAGGCATTATTTTATTCATGCGCATTGGTTGTAACAGGCTCTGTAATTTATTCATCCGTATTTTTTCTACCTGCACTAATGTTAAATGGCGTATTGGTGTGATGTACTTAAAACAAGGCAATTAAGCAGGAAAATTTACAGTTGGCTGTTTTCGCTGCGCTCAACAATTTTAGCCAACTATAAATGTCCTCTTAAGGATTCGATAAATTTTTTACGAAATCAATTTAGTT
>NZ_PNCT01000121.1:0-393 GCF_005887365.1 Pseudoalteromonas sp. S3785
GCTCACCGGTTGCTGTGCCTGAAATAGTCGGTGTGGTGTCATTAGTATCACCAACCGGATCAATAACCACTGTGGGCGCTGCGGTATCAACCTCACCAGTTGTGGTGGCTGTGGTTTCATTGCCTGCGGCGTCGGTAACCGATACTTCAACGGTAAATTCACCTTCACTTAACTCATTAGGCACATCTACACTAAAGGTGCCATCGGCTTGCACTTCGGTCGTAATGGTTTGCGGGTTACCCGCTTCATCCGTTACGGTGATTGTAACAACCGTGCCCTCTGGCTCACCGGTTGCTGTGCCTGAAATAGTCGGTGTGGTGTCATTAGTATCACCAACCGGATCAATAACCACTGTGGGCGCTGCGGTATCAACCTCACCAGTTGTGGTGGCGT
>NZ_PNCT01000122.1:0-214 GCF_005887365.1 Pseudoalteromonas sp. S3785
GATGTCACGCTCTGGCTCTGGGATGTAAGAATCTAGTGCTTCTGCAAGCTCAACAATCTTGTCTTCCCACTGCTTTTCGCCTTCAAGTGCTTTAAGAGCAGAACCTTGAATTAGTGGTAAGTCATCACCTGGGAAGTCGTACTCAGAAAGAAGTTCACGAACTTCCATTTCTACTAGCTCAAGTAGCTCTTCATCGTCAACCATGTCACATTTG
>NZ_PNCT01000123.1:0-397 GCF_005887365.1 Pseudoalteromonas sp. S3785
ATACCAACGATTTCAACTTCGGCGTTCACGTTGATGATACCAGCTTCAACACGGCCAGTTACAACAGTACCACGACCTTGGATTGAGAAAACGTCTTCGATAGGCATGATGAATGGCTTATCGATGTCACGCTCTGGCTCTGGAATGTAAGAATCTAGTGCTTCTGCAAGCTCAACGATCTTGTCTTCCCACTGCTTTTCGCCTTCAAGTGCTTTAAGTGCAGAACCTTGAATTAGTGGTAAGTCATCACCTGGGAAGTCGTACTCAGAAAGAAGTTAACGAACTTCCATTTCTACTAGCTCAAGTAGCTCTTCATCGTCAACCATGTAACAATTTGTTCATGAATACAACTATGTAAGGTACGCCAACCTTACTAAAAATTAGTAAGTTCTCACCT
>NZ_PNCT01000124.1:0-2141 GCF_005887365.1 Pseudoalteromonas sp. S3785
GTAGCTAGCTACTTTCCTTTTTAAAACTTTTTTATTTAGGTGCAAACTCCGCAGCTTTAAGTGGGCTATGTTGCATGATAAACGTTTTAAGTGCCTGTGCATCGGTTTCGTCTGTGCTTACAAACCCTTTAAGTTTATTTATTGCAGGGTAACCATCACCACCTGATGCGTTATAACTATTCAAACTCATTCGATAAGTTTTATTTTTATCAAGCGGTTTACCGTTAATAAATACACTGACTAATTTGCCATTTTTACGGGTGAATGCCAATTTGTGGTATTGCAAATAGGCCCCTGCATCAACAGGGAAGCCAGTGACTGTCTCTAAGTAATCCCATAGATCATTTCCTTGCCAGTCCATATAGGTAATGCGATTTTTAAACGGGTGCACTTTTAATATATCTTTATAGCTAATATCACCGGCTTCAATTGAACTTCTGATCCCACCACCACTAATAAGGCCGAAATCGGCACCGACTACATTCATTTGTGCTTGAATGATCACGCGTGCTAAGTTGGTTTGTTGGTAACGTACTTTGTTTCTATCGCCCTGTAAGCGCGCATCAACACTGCCAATTTTTCCAGCAATTTGTTTTGCGCCTTTGGCTTGGTACGTAGCCAAAAAAGCCTTTAAAGTAGGATCAGGCTCAATGTATTCATTTGCTAATACTTGTTTACTTGATCCATCGGCTTGAACTTCATCTACATATAAATTAACTGGCATTAATTTGTAATCTAGTAAGGTCAGCGTGCCATTTTCTAGCTTGAACTCCGCTTTACCTACATATTTACCCCATTCATGCGCTTGCATAATCCATGTGCCGTTTTGCTGATCAGGCTTACATGCAAGTCCAGGTTTAAAATTGTCGTCATTTTTATTTTTTCCAGCCATACAAACAGGCTCTTGCGAATGACCGCCAATAATCATATCTAAAGTATTTGTAGGTAGAGAGCGCGCAAGCGTCACATCACCTGGCGCATTAATACCAAAGTTTGCATCTACATAATGGCCCATGTGTGTCACTGCAATCATAATATCGGGGTTATATTGCGCCTTAATTTTTTTAGCAAGGGATGCGGTGACCTCAGCAGGGTCTTTAAATTCTAAATGCCCAATATATTGAGGGTTAGCTATTTTAGCTGTGTCTGTGGTAGTAAGCCCAATAACCGCGATTTTTAAGCCATTTTTTTCGAAAATTTGATAAGCTTGAAAAGCGTTTTCTCCGGTTGCTTTATCAAAAATATTTGCAGACAGTAATGGAAAGTTAGCCCATTGTTGCTGCTTACTTAAAACGCTAAGCGGGTTGTCAAATTCATGGTTACCAATAGCCATAGCATCGTATCCCAGTAATGACATACCCTTAAAATCAGGCTCAGCATGCTGCAAGTCTGACTCAGGTATACCGGTGTTTATATCACCCCCTGATAGCAGTAGAACTGCATGGCCTTGCTGTTGTGCTTTGTTGCGTAAAGCGTCAATTAACGTTTTACGCGCTGCCATACCGTACTCGCCTTTTTCGTTATGCCAAAAGCGCCCATGATTATCGTTAGTATGTAATACAGTAATATACTGTGGGGAAGGGGCTGTGTTTAAAGGCGCGCTTGTACAACCTATGACAGATAAAATAACTGAAAATAAAATAATTATACGCATGAAATACCCGTTTATTATGCTGTGCTTAATTTATTAGGCGGTTAGTTTAAACTAATTTTACGATAAATAACGTACTTATTTTATCCTTTTTTATTTGCAGCTAATAAAAGTAATATTAAATTATTAATAACTTTTTATTTAGCAAATAAAGTGAGTGTTATTTAAAATAATATGTAATGAAATGTAACTAAAGCGGTGCTATTTGTAGTTGCGCTCCATTAATGCTCTAGCATGGCGTATAGTGTTGTCTAGGGCGTGTTGATCTTTGATGGTTGAATTTGCAGCAGTATGTTTGGTTTTTAGGCAAGGCAGAGCCTATGAAGTGTGGTTATTCCCCATAAATAGGTGATAACGCAGCATAAATGCCAAACATGCGCTGCCCTTTGGGTTCTGCCTAGGGGTGATAAACTCTTTGTTGCCTACATGGATGTTGGTAAGGGGCGTGAGCCGGACGAGGAAGCGTTGCTCCATTTTGTGTTTGCCCCCT
>NZ_PNCT01000125.1:0-539 GCF_005887365.1 Pseudoalteromonas sp. S3785
ACCAAGCTCCCGCTCTTCTGGAGCGTTATCGATTGATGCGAAATCTTTAGCAACACCGCCGTATACTTTTGCAAGTACGTTAGTGATTGCTGCAGTTAGTGTAGTTTTACCGTGGTCAACGTGGCCGATTGTACCAACGTTTACGTGCGGTTTTACGCGTTCAAACTTTTCTTTTGCCATGACGGAACCTATCAGTTTTGTGTATCTAGATTACATATGAAAATAATCCACCAGAGGTAGATTAATTTAATTTTTTCAAATTTCAAATAGTTTTTTCTGACAGATAAAGGAAGTATTCAAGGAGATTCTTATGACTGGTGCTGATAGGCAGATTTGAACTGCCGACCTCACCCTTACCAAGGGTGCGCTCTACCAACTGAGCTATATCAGCAACACCATAATTGGAGCGGGCAGCGGGAATCGAACCCGCATCATCAGCTTGGAAGGCTGAGGTAATAGCCATTATACGATGCCCGCTTTAGGAACCTGTTCTTAAACTACCTCTAACCGTCAAGAATAAAGTGGTGGAGGGAGCTGGA
>NZ_PNCT01000126.1:0-216 GCF_005887365.1 Pseudoalteromonas sp. S3785
CACATAGCAAAGTACTCTTAATGTTTTTTAATGGGATTCACTGGGCACTGAGGTGGTCAGTCGCGTTCTTTACCCGTGGGTTTCGTGATACTCAACCCACGCTACAAAGTACAGGTTGACGCTGTGCAGCTGATAGCTAACGGCTGATAGCTACTATTTTCACTTTCTTACAGACGTAAAAAAGCCCGGCTCTTTCTAGTCGGGCTTTCTTGTATT
>NZ_PNCT01000127.1:0-338 GCF_005887365.1 Pseudoalteromonas sp. S3785
AACGGGTTTTTTGCTGTCTGGTGTTTAGTGAAAATAGCCAAGACCCCATGCCGAACTCTGTAGTGCCCGCTCTCGTACATCCTGTACTCCACGGCATTTGTATTCCTATACATCAAACGAAACAGCGCGAAGGCGAGCCCCGCACAAGACCGCCCCGACCAATGATAGTGTAGCATTTGCTATGTGACTCTCTACCGCTGTAGGCACTACGACATCGCCTGGCGCCAAATACAAGAAAGTCCGACTTGCAATAGTTGGTTTTTTTTACGTTTGAAGAAAAGTTATATCCAGCATTTCCTTCTCTAAAGCGAAGCCACTATTTTTAAAGGGGCGGATAA
>NZ_PNCT01000128.1:0-1190 GCF_005887365.1 Pseudoalteromonas sp. S3785
CTAAAGCGCAGCTTATGTTAACTTTTTGGTGAATACATCACATAAAGTCAACTTACACAAATAAGCGTGCATTATCGGTTTTGGTGTTCAGTATAAAATAGATAAGTTATGATTATCTTAGTTTTTACTAATGGTTTTTTATTTTGAGCAATAATATTTTTCAACAAATAGTTAATTACTTGCAGAAAAATAGCGACATTGAAGTGGTTTGGCTGTACGGCTCGCACGCCAAAGGTACAGCACAACCCCATAGTGATATTGATCTTGCTATCGCTTTTAAAAATTTTGACCTTAGCTCTTTTGATAAACGACTAAGGCCAAAAGAGCTCGAATTAGAAATCAGTAATGTACTTAGTTTAAACGAACAGCTTATTTCAATCGTTGATATAAACTTAATCCCCAGTTACCTTGCATTCAATATTGTGGAATACGGGGATACAATTTTAGGTAAAAATAGCCTTAGAGCGATGAAAGAGCAGCAGCGTATTTATAGCCAGTTTGAATTTGAGATGATAGCGAGTAATCATGACTGATACAGGAATAGCGCTTTATATAAAAGAAGTAACACGACATATTGATGAATATATGCAAGAGCTCGACGAATTAAGTCAAATAGATCAACTTAATAATAGAGACTATCGTGCCGCAGAGCGTTTGCTACAGTTAATGACAGAAGTATGTATTGGCTTATCTAAACATTGGCTTAAAAAGTTTAAAAATACGACAAGCAGTAACGCCTACCAAACATTTAGCGAACTAACTCAACTCGGTGTTTTAACTGATAATGAGCTGCTTTCATGGCGTAAAATAATCGGTTTACGAAATGTGTTTGTGCATGATTATTTGAATATCGATCAGGAAATTGTGAAGACGATTATAAAAAAACAGCATTATGTAACTATGCATTTGTTTAGCCAAAAAGCGCTGGCCGAATTAGCAAGCTAATTTAGATAAAAGGGGCAAGAGTAAAAGTCTACGGGCGGCGGGTATTGGGCTTCCCAGCACTTCTGACCTTGAACTTTAGGCCTTCTATTTACAGCATGCGCATCAAACCTCTTTGTGAATAATTGGCTTAACTTGTTTTTAACCACAGAGGACACAGAGACGCTTCGCGCTACACAGAGAAAACACGGTGATTGGTGAGCAATTTCTCCCGCTCTTCTCCTTCTCTTCTCGGTGGTGACATAATC
>NZ_PNCT01000129.1:0-1420 GCF_005887365.1 Pseudoalteromonas sp. S3785
AAGTGGTGGAGGGAGCTGGATTCGAACCAGCGAAGGCTGAGCCGTCAGATTTACAGTCTGATCCCTTTGGCCGCTCGGGAACCCCTCCAATGCAACGGCGCTGATAATAGCAAACTGCGTATTTAAGTAAAGAAAAAAGCTAAAGAAATTTGAAATAAAGCCGATAAATATCTACCAGTTATCATAATCGGCTAAAGACTATGCAAATCGATGATTTGTTAATCACAGAGAGTCAGCTAAAGACCAGGCTAAATAAAAGTGTGCATGAAAATCGCAGAGGTGAATTCTCACTTTTATTAGCGATGCTATCGCATGATGCGCTGGATTTTAGTCAATTTCACTTGCCAAAAAGTGAGACACATAGTGCTTATGTAGACGAAGAACAGTTAAGGGAGCGCTTTGGTGCTGGGCCAAAGCAATTATTAGCTCCCGATAAATTTGATATGAGCATAGGGCAAGAGCACGCATCGGTGATTGTTCAACAAGGTGAGCAAGCAGGTATGAAAGCAATAAAATTAAGTCACTGCTTAAACCCTGAGCCACTAGCGATTAGAGATGATAAGTTACATATTCCTTTAACAGTAATCGATAATTGTGAACTATCAGTACGCAGACGCTTAAATGACACGCACACCGCGCTTGCAAGTCCACAAATGGACGCCGCAGCATTTTATGACGATTTAACTAATGAGGCTATACATAAGCCATTGCTTGTTGCTAACGCATAAAAATAATTTAACACTTGTGCGTTTTAAAAGCCTAAAACACCTTATATTTAATAATCGGTTATGCAATAAAATAGAACAATTCTTTTTTTGTTTAAAAAAAGCATCCACAAATTAAATGCAATTGCTATAATGGCTGCAAATGGTATGACTTGAGTGCCATTATCATTAAATCAAGGTAATTAGGAACGTAATGAAGAAAACATTCACGCTAAATCATGAGAAAATCAAATACCCTCGTATGGTTGATGCTGCAAAGCATGAAGTGAAAAAATATTTGAAAAGAGAGCGCAATAAAACGCTACCTGTTGAAGCTGATTACTGGGCGTTTGACTGTAAGTTTGGCACAAGTGCCGATGATGCCGAAGTTGTTCACGTAGCTGAAATTAACAACAAGATCAGCGAAATCGAAAAGCAGGCGCTTACTTCATTCTATGTTGAGATTTTAGCTAGACCTGCGCAGCGTGAATCGTTCGATTTAGATGATGATGAATAAAAACCCAATAGCAATATTGTAGAAAATGGACCTAAATGGTCCATTTTTTGTTTTAGCTAGGGCGTGTAGATCTTTGCGGATTGAAATTTGTTCAATCTAGGGGCGATTAAATCGCGGCGCGAGGTTTGTAACCTAGTGGGCTAAGTAAAAATCGAGTAACAAAGAGTTTATCGCCCCTAGGCAGAACCCCAAGGGCAGC
>NZ_PNCT01000013.1:0-80506 GCF_005887365.1 Pseudoalteromonas sp. S3785
GCATGTTTGGCATTTATGCAGCGTTATCGCCTATTTATGGGGAACAACCACACTTCATAGGCTCTGCCTTGCCTAAAAACCAAACATACTGCTGCAAATTCAACCACCAAAGATCAGCACGCCCTAAACTTTGCGCTGCATTGCCACTGCAAAACCTGATTGTTGTTTAATTGGGGCATTAAAGTAGCAAGCCTGTATGACAATTTTATTGCGTGGTACTTAATACACATGCAATAAAAAACCGCTCAATTGAGCGGTTTTTTTTAAGCCTTGACTCTATTAAGGCAATGCGTCTAGGTCGGCGCCTTCTTTTTCTACCACTTCTGGTATTAAGTCTTCTTTACTTACGCCCATGGTAATCGCTACTGAACTTGCAACGTAAACTGAAGAATAAGTACCAATAAATACACCAAATAACAAGGCAGTAGCAAAACCGTGAATGGTTTGACCGCCCCACACAAATAGCGCAATCAATACCAAAATAGTGGTGATTGACGTTACAAGTGTACGGTTAAGTGTTTGCGTTAACGACATGTCGATAATTTCAATCGTGTCGTCGATGCGTACTTTACGGAAGTTTTCACGAATACGGTCAGATACCACAATAGTATCGTTAAGTGAGTAACCAATTACCGCCAATATGGCCGCTAAAATAGTTAAATCAAACTCTAACCCTAATACAGAAAACAAGCCAACAGTAATAATTACATCGTGTAGTAATGCCCCCACTGCGCCCACAGCAAAACGCCACTCAAAGCGAAATGCCACGTAAATCAAAATACAAATAAGCGCAGTTAACATGGCAAGGCCACCCTGCTCTTTTAAGTCTTCCCCTACGCTTGGACCTACAAACTCAATACGGCGCATTACTACGCTTTCATCAGCTTGCTTTAAGGCAGTAATAACTTGGTTACCAATAACTTCGGCTTTTACTTCACTGCCGCGCGGCGCTAAACGCACCAAAATATCTTGGCTAGAACCAAACAGCTGCACTGAGGCATCGGCAAAACCGTTTTCAGCTAATACTGAGCGTACTTTTTTCAAATCTGCAGGTTGCGAAAAACCAACCTCTACAGCAGTACCGCCAGTAAAATCTAAACCAAAGTTTAAACCTTTGATAAAAATTGAGGCAAACGACGCTAAAATCAATAGCGTAGAAAAACCCATTGCCACTTTACGAAGTGACATGAAACGTAGGGTTTTACCACCCAAACTTAAAATTTGCATGTCCGCTCCTTAAATTGAAAGTTTATCAATGCGCTTACCACCAATAAATAAGTTAATTACCGCACGGGTACCAACTATGGCTGTAAACATTGAAGTTAAAATACCAATTGCTAATGTAACCGCAAAACCTGCAATTGGGCCGGTGCCCACTGCAAATAATATAATGGCCGCAATTAGTGTGGTGATATTGGCATCAAATATAGTGCTAAAGGCACTATCGTAACCAAAATGAACGGCTTGTTGCGGACTACGACCATCGGCCAGCTCTTCACGAATACGCTCAAAAATAAGTACGTTAGCATCTACCGCCATACCTACAGTTAATACAATACCGGCAATACCTGGCAGAGTTAATGTAGCACCTGGAATTAACGACATTACACCTACAATAAGTACTAAGTTAGCGGCAAGTGCTATGTTGGCAACTAAACCAAACCCTTTGTAGTAAATAAGCATAAAGGCAAGCACAAACGCAAAACCAAGAGCTACAGCTGTCATACCCGCTTCTATGTTTTCTTGGCCTAGGCTTGGGCCTACTGTGCGCTCTTCAACAATTTGAATTGGCGCAACTAGTGCACCGGCGCGTAATAGCAAGCTTAAGTTGTGGGCTTCGGCTGGGTTATCAATACCTGTAATACGGAATGAGCGGTCAAGAC
Organism: Pseudoalteromonas sp. S3785; assembly: GCF_005887365.1. NCBI lineage: Bacteria > Pseudomonadati > Pseudomonadota > Gammaproteobacteria > Alteromonadales > Pseudoalteromonadaceae > Pseudoalteromonas > Pseudoalteromonas sp. S3785. The sequence goes on from NZ_PNCT01000013.1 coordinate 1,884, forward strand.
GAGCTTGAATAGTCGCAACGTTAATAACCTCTTCTACCTTAATAGGTGGAAGTGCTTTACCGTCAGCGTCTTTTTTGCCCGATGGCTTGTACTCTATAAATACCGTGGCCATGCGCTTACCAATAGCGCGTTTGGTAAAGGCATTCATTTTTGCCCCGCCTTTGCTATCTAAGGTAATGCTCACTTGTGGGCGCTGGTATTCATCGTTGCCTGATTGCGCACCTGTGATGTGGCTCCCTTCAAGAATGACACGTTTTTTAAGTACCACAGGGTAACCATCGCGACTCATGATCATTTCTGTGCCTGCGGGAATACGCCCTTGAGCAGCCGCACTTGGGTCAGCATTTTCGTCTACTTCACGAAATTCAAGCGTGGCCGTTGCACCTAAAATTTCTTTAGCGCGTGCTGTATCTTGTACACCTGGTAGTTGCACAATAATACGCTCAGCACCTTGGCGCTGTACGTTAGGCTCTGCAACACCAATTTGGTTAATACGATTACGAATAATGGTTTCGTTTTGCTTAATAGCGTAGTCACGTATTTCTTTAAGCTTTTGCTCGCTCATAGTGGCAAAAAATGCGCGATCGTTGCTGCTATCATCAATGTATACGTTTAGTGGGTAACGTGATGCTAAAAAGCGCTCAGCGGCCTCTTTGTCTTCTTCGGTACGCATTTCTACACGCATACGCTCAGACCCTGCTACACGGCGAACACTACGGTAACGAAGTTTTTCTTCGCGTAGGTCGCTACGAAAATCTTGTTCCATTTGCTCTAGCTGATTATCTACCGCGGTTGCCATGTCTATTTCCATGGTGAAGTGAACACCACCACTTAAATCAAGACCTAGCTTCATCGGGTTACCACCCAATGATTTTAACCATGCTGGTTGAGCGGGTGCCATATTAATAGCAGAAATATAATCGTCGCTAAGAGAATTACGCAGTAAGTCTTGCGCTTTTAGCTGTTCTTCAACATTTTTAAAACGTACTAATACTTGGCCGCCTTCAAGCACGGTAGACTTAGCTGTTACATTATGTTGTTTGAGGGTTGCGTTTACTTTGTCTACTACACTGAGATCGACATCTGCACCTTTTGCCCCCGAAACTTGTATAGCCGGATCGCGGCCATACAAGTTTGGAGAAGCATATAAAAGGCCAATGGCTACCACAGCTAAAACAAGTAAATACTTCCAAATTGGAAACTTGTTTAACACAGGCATGTCCTTTTTATTTTTATAGTGACTTCATTGTGCCTTTAGGCAATACAGCAGATACTGCCGATTTTTGTACTGTAACTTCAGCTTGCTCATTTAAAGAAATCACGATGAAATCTTTATCTTCAGCAATTTTTACGATTTTGCCAACTAAACCGCCTTGGGTAAGTACTTCATCACCTTTAGCCATCGCACTCATTAAGCTTTTATGTTCTTTAACGCGCTTAGCTTGTGGGCGGTAAATTAAAAAGTAAAAAACCAAACCGAAAATAGCTAACATAATTAGCATTTCCCAACCACCACCTGCAGCAGGTTGACCAGCAGCGGCGTGTGCGTTTGAAATAAATAAACTCATAATACTTCCTCTATATTTTTAAATTTTAATTTATATCTGCAAGCTCAGGCACTTCTTGGCCACGGCGAGCATAAAAATCACTAACAAATTCTTCTAGTTTACCTTCACTAATTGCATTGCGTAGGCCTTCCATAACACGCTGATAGTATCGTAAGTTATGGATTGTGTTTAGTCGTGCGCCTAAAATTTCATTACATTTATCAAGGTGATGTAAATAAGCACGCGAGTAATTTTTACAGGTATGGCAATCACACTCAGGATCAAGCGGACCAGTGTCTGTTTTATGCACTGCGTTACGAATTTTAATTGTGCCTGTAGTAATAAATAAATGACCATTACGTGCATTACGCGTAGGCATTACACAGTCAAACATATCAATACCACGGCGTACAGACTCAACTAAATCCTCAGGTTTACCTACACCCATTAAGTAGCGTGGTTTATCCTCTGGCATTTTGTACGCACAATGATCAAGAATATTCATCATTTCGTTTTTAGGCTCACCCACCGATAGGCCACCTAATGCGTAACCATCAAAGCCAATTTCTTCTAGGCCTTTTTGTGATTGTGCACGTAACTCAGGGTACATACCACCTTGAATAATACCAAATAAAGCTGATGGGTTGTCGCCGTGGCCTTCTTTAGAGCGCTTAGCCCAACGAAGCGATAGCTCCATAGACTCTTTAGCTTCTTTTTCAGTGGCTGGGTATGGCGTACATTCGTCAAAAATCATCACGATGTCTGAGCCTAAATCACGCTGTACTTCCATTGATTTTTCAGGCGACATCATAATTTGGTCACCATTTACCGGCGATTGGAACAACACGCCTTCTTCGGTAATTTTACGCATAGCGCCAAGGCTAAATACTTGGAAACCACCCGAGTCAGTTAAAATTGGAAAGTCCCAATTCATAAAGTCGTGTAAATCACCGTGTTGCTTAATGATTTCAGTACCTGGGCGTAACATTAAATGAAAGGTGTTACCCAAACAAATTTGTGCCCCTGTGTCTTTAACTTCATCTGGGGTCATGCCCTTAACAGTACCGTAAGTACCTACTGGCATAAATGCAGGTGTTTCTATTACACCACGGTCAAAAATCAAGCGGCCGCGGCGCGCTTTTCCGTCGGTGCGGTCTAATTCAAATTTCATATCATCCTCAATGTCGGAAAAACAGTCCAACAAGCTATAATTTAACCGCTCGATTCTACCCTTTTTGCCCCGCTATTACTATTAGCTGCGCTAAATTCACTACGTATTAGCACAGGCAAATAAAAACCCAGCGTGTGCGCTGGGTTTTTAATAAGTGTACCGATTATAAAGGTGTTTATTTACGCGTTAAAAACATCGCATCACCATAGCTAAAAAATCGATACTTTTGTTCAATAGCGGTGTTGTACGCACCCATAATGTTATCTTGGCCGCTAAAGGCACTTACTAGCATAATGAGGGTTGATTCAGGCAAGTGAAAATTAGTCACCATGGCATCAACTACATTAAACTGATAACCCGGAAAAATAAAAATATCGGTGTCGCCAAAATAGCTATCTAATTTACCGCCGTGTATTTTTGCTGCCGACTCTAGCGAACGCACTGAAGTTGTTCCCACTGCAATTACACGCCCGCCATTTGCCTTAGTTTGTGCAACAGCCTGTACCACGTTGTCAGGCACCTCAATGTATTCTGAGTGCATTACATGCTCATCTACACTTTCTACACGCACCGGCTGAAACGTACCCGCGCCTACATGTAGCGTAACAAACGCCATGTTTACGCCTTTTTGTTTTAGTGCCGCCATTAACTTATCGTCAAAATGCAGCCCTGCCGTAGGCGCTGCTACGGCTCCAGGTTTTTCACCATAAACGGTTTGATAACGCTCTCGGTCAGCCTCGGTGTCAGGGCGGTCAATATAAGGAGGTAAAGGCATGTGACCAATATCGTTTAGAATATCGAGTACATTTTGACTACGATCGAATTCAAGCTCAAATAACGTATCGTGACGCGCAATCATGGTCGCTTTTGCTTTGCCTTCTAAAATAACTTCGTTACCCGGCTTTAACGACTTACTGGCTCTTACATGGGCAAGTACGCGGTGTTCATCAACTACACGCTCTACAAGCACTTCAACTTTTCCGCCAGAGGCTTTTTGACCAAACATACGGGCAGGAATAACGCGGGTATTGTTAAATACTAATAAGTCACCTTCGTTAACTAAATCAAGTAGGTCGCTAAACACTTTGTGTTCAACGTTGCCAGTTGGGCCATCTAGGGTTAGTAAACGGCTGCTGGTTCTGTCTTGTTTAGGAAAACGAGCAATTAATTCATCAGGTAAGTCAAAGCTAAAGTCAGCCACGCGCATAGTCGGTATTCCACATCATTAAAATCGCGCCAAGTGTATATCTATCCTGGGCTAAGCTCAAGATATCTACAACAGTTGAGAGGATTCACCCTATTTTAGATACATTTGAGTAACTACTTTAAATAATCTTGTTCTTATTAGTAAATATCATTATTCTTACTGCCTTTGATAATAATGGTTTAGTTTTGGGGTTATAAAAAAGTGGCAGATAAGCTGAAGTTGCTCATTCTAAACGCAAGTAGCGAAGAACGCCGAACTATACGCGCCACTTTAGAATACTTAAACGTATTTGAATTCATAGAAGCCGCAGATAGCCAAGACGCGCTCACCCTATTAAAAAAACAGCCCGTAAACATGATTATCACTGGTTTAAGCGTAGGGAAAATAGATGGCTGGCGCTTTTCTCGCATGATCCGCTCAGGCTTACTTAAAACACCTAAAAATACCCCTATTTTACTTATTCCGCCAATCTACTGTGAGCGTATAGCAGAAACCACCGCACGGAGTTACGGCATAGACGCTGTACTGCCCTTTGAGCACCAAGACATGTTGCCGCAGGTGTTGGCAAATGTATTGTCTACACATTTAGAAAAAAGTAGCCGTCTTAATTTACTCTTACTAGAACCAATAGCGCAAAAAGCCGATGAAATAGCGCAGCAACTTAAGCTCAATTTTGCTATTACCCATGTTACATCAAGCCAAAGTGCTTTAAATGCTTACAATCAACAACAATTTGCTATTGTATTGCTTGATGCAACCGCGTCACGCGCTGATACTTCAAGTCTTTTAGTCGAAGAAATACTGCAACATAATCCTAAACAAGCCATTGTCACTATTATTGACAATAACGATGCAGACTATGCAGAGCAATTACTGTTGTCAGGTGTGACTGACTTTATAAGAGCGCCGTACGACCCGTCGTTTTTAAATAAGGTGTGTGACCATGCTGCGCGTCGTGAAGACTTTATGGTGAGTTATGCTGAGTTTGCACAAAAGGTTGAGCAGCTAAGTATTAGCGAAGTTCGCTACAAGGAGCTGTTTTCGGCGCACCAACGTATTTTACTGCATTTAAACACGGTGGTTTTAGAGCTCGACCAACGAGGTAAAATTCGCTTTATAAACCCCGCTTGGGAAACACTAAGTGGCTTTGGGGTTAAATCGTCTTTGCAAAAGTCTTTAATCGACTATTGCTCAGATGAATGCCAAGTAAAACTAAATACGACCATTAACGATATTCTTAATGGCGGCACACACCAGCAGCAAGTTGAAATTCAACTTAATCATAAAAATGGCAATCAGATTTGGGTTGAATGCCGGTTACAGCTAATAAAAAACAGCAGTAATAATGCCACTATTACTGCCACAATCGACAACATACATGAGCGAAAACAAGCCGAGTTAAAACTGCGCCACTTAGCACTGCATGATACGCTCACAGGCTTACATAATCGTTATTATTTTGATCAACAACTTAATAAAATATGCCAAACCAAGCATACCTATGATGGTGTAGAGCACGCACTTATTTATATCGATTTAGATCATTTTAAAATAATTAACGATAGTAAAGGCCATCAACAAGGCGATATAGTACTAAAAGATGTTGCCCAATTATTTGAAGCGAACATTAGCGCTAAACATCTAGTTTGTAGAATAGGCGGTGACGAATTTGCAGTTATTTTAAAAAATACGCAACTGCTAGATGCTCACCTAATTGCAGAGAGTATTTGTAGCGCGATTGAACAACACGAGTTTAAATCAGAAGAGCAAGTTTACTCAATTAGTTGCTCTATTGGCTTAACGCAAATAACGGCTCAAAATTGTGATCCGAGTGAATGCCTTAAGCAAGCCGACATTGCCCTATATATTGCTAAAAGTTTAGGCCGTAACCTAGTGCATTGCTACTCAAAAGAAGATGCGCAGAATAACACTCTGCAAACAGGACTTGAGTGGGGGCATGAGATCCGACAGGCGCTTCAACAGGACAACGTGGAACTACACTATCAGCCGATATGGGACTTTAAGGCCAATAAAGTGGCTTATTTTGAAGCGTTGCTGCGTCTTAAAATAGACGATAAGCTTATTTTTCCTAATCAATTTATTCCCTCCCTTGAGCTACTTAACGATACTTTTTTGATGGACCAATGTGTTATTCGTAATGCTATTGCGAGCGTTGCTGAACACCCAGATTTAAATCAAGTGGCTATTAATCTTTCTGCTCAATCGTTTTTAGATGAGCGCTTATTGCCACATATAGAATCGAGCCTAGAAAAATACCACGTACCGCCTTCGCGTATTATTTTTGAAATTACCGAGTCGGCCTCAGTCAACAACTTAAAAGCTACCCGTAAAATGATAGAAAAGCTGAACAGTTTAGGCTGTCATTTTTCTATTGATGACTTTGGTACAGGCTTTAGCACATTTAACTATTTAAAACAGTTACCTGCGCAGCATGTTAAAATAGATGGCTCGTTTGTACGTGACATGATTAACGACCCCATCGACTTAGCACTCGTTAAGGCTATTAACGATATAAGCCGCTCTCTTGATAAGCGCTCAGTAGCTGAATACGTAGAGAGCGAAGAGATATTTTTTGCCCTAAAAAAGATTGGTGTTGACTACGGACAAGGCTATTTTATTGCCCGACCCGTGCCTGTAGAAAAAGTACAATCGACGCTTAAAATTATTTACCAGAAGAAACCTTTTACCCAACAACAGCCTAGCGTCAGCTAAACATTTTTAAACAGTTTTAAGCATTTTATTACTATCATTATTGCACTTATTGCCTATACTTTACGTACCACTTAGTAAATGTCTTGTTGTTTTGATGATTTAACAACAAAAACATGACATTACCTATAAGCATACATGACTAGCAATTACATAGAGGTTAAAGCTTGTCAGGTTTAAGGAGGAAGGTATGGCGCAGTTGATTATTTTACTTCTCGTAATACATTGTGTAATTGCGTATCAGTGCTATCGATACGCGCAGCTAAAGGGCTACCCAGTAGGCGTATTTGCTACTTTAGGCCTACTCCCGTATTTTAATGTAGTTGTGTGGATTTATTTACTTTTTCTACCCGAGCTAGAACCCTTTGAAAGCCAAACACATAGCAAACAGCAGCCGTTATAGGCTGCTGTTTTGTTATTGCTTTAATTTACTCTTGAAAGTAATTAGGATTAACCCTCAAAGTCCAGGCTGCATTGGCGAGCTAAAAACACTTCCAGCTGCTGGCTGAATAATTTAAAGTCGCGAATTCTTCCCGTGGTTTTTCGCCACAATATGCCTATATCTCTGTAAGCATCACCTTGCGAGGGAGTTGCTATCATATTTTTATCTTTAAGAATGCCCGCATTAATCGCCATTTGCGGTAAAAATGTAACCCCTAGCTGATGCTCTACCATACTGAGTAAAGTATGTAGACTTGCAGCTTCAAACGGATTAATACAGCTTGAACGATTTAAGTGACACGCACTCAAGGCATGCCCTGTCATACAGTGCTCTCGCTCTAATAAAAATACACTCGCCTCAGGTAGTAAATTAAAGTCTTCAACGCCTTTAGCTGGGCTGTAATCTTTGTGGTGCACTAAACTAAAGTGATCTTTAGCCAATACTTGGGTATGAAACTTCCCTGTTTGATAAGGCAGAGCTAACAACGCTAAATCAATATGGCCGTGTTCAAGCTTATCTAATAACTTATCGCTAGTATCTTCAACAAGTACCAACTCTAAATCACAAAAGGTTTGCTTACAAAAATGATACAAAGGCGCCGCTATGAAACTTGCAATAGTAGGTATAACCCCTACCACTAACTTGCCACTGAGTGGCGTTAAAAAGCTTTTGGTTAGCTCTTTTAAACTAATTGTATCGTTAATAATTTTACGAGAGCGTTCAACAACTTCTTCACCAATACTGGTAAACATGAGGCTACGATTCTCTCGCTCTATTAGCTGACAACCGAGTGTTTCTTCAAGGTTTTGAATTGCACTGCTTAAAGTAGATTGCCCAATAAAGCACGCACTTGCTGCACGGCCAAAATGCTGGTGCTGATGTACAGCTAATAAATACTGTAGCTGTTTAATACTTGGTAGGTTGGTCATTTTTTCTTTCCACAAATAAAAAGACCCCAACACCAAAGGCGTTGAGATCTTTTCAAGCTAAAAGTCTTTGAGTACTTTTTTGTTAAACCCCAAACGCGGTTCTTAGTACGTAGAAAATAACAATAGCAAGGGCAGCGCCAACTGGCAATGTAATTACCCAAGAAACTACAATGTTTCTGATAACACCCATGTTAAGAGCAGCAATACCACGTGCCATACCTACACCTAATACCGCACCAACTAAGGTTTGTGTAGTAGAGATTGGCATACCAGTACCTGATGCAATAACAACGGTTGATGCAGCCGCCAGTTCTGCAGCAAAACCACGGCTAGGCGTTAAATGTGTAATACCTTCACCTATCGTTTTAATTACTTTTTTACCTAAAATAGCAAGACCCGCAACAATACCAAAACCACCGAGTGGTAAAATCCACCATGCGATAGCCGCTTTTTTAGCGATTTCACCGTTGCTTTCAACAATGTTCACAACCGCAGCTAGTGGGCCAATTGCATTCGCTACGTCGTTTGAGCCATGCGCAAACGCCATACAACACGCTGTTAATACCATTAATACCGCAAATACTTTTTCTACGTTATTAAATTGCATTTGTTTATCAGCTTTAGGGTCAATATTTAAACGTGAAATCGCAATTTTACCAATAATAGCTACAATCACAGCAATTGCGATAGCAATTAAGTAGCCCTCTGTAGCACCTAGATTAATACCTATATGCTTTAAGCCTTTCTTAATTGTTACTAGCGCCATAATAAAACCCGCTAAACCCATGTACAGAGGTACAAAGCGCTTCGCGTTTTTAAGCGGTGCATCGGTATCAAAAATTAGCTTTTGCGCACTCATAAATATTAAGTAAGCAATAAAGCCTGAAATTGCCGGTGTTATAATCCAACTACCTACAATACCCCCAACTTTATTCCACTGAATAGCCTCTGTACCCACTGCAACTAATGCAAAACCTATGATTGCACCAATAATTGAGTGAGTAGTTGAAACAGGCCAACCTAAAAATGAGGCGATTAATAGCCAAGTACCCGCTGCAAAAAGCGCAGAGATCATACCTAAAACCATTAAATCTGGCAGCGCTGCAAAAGGAGCTGCATCAATAATGCCTTTACGAATTGTTGATGTAACCTCACCCCCCGCTAAATAAGCACCAGCAAATTCAAAAACCATCGCAATAATAATTGCTTGTTTTATTGTTAACGCTTTAGAACCTACCGAAGTACCCATCGCATTAGCGACGTCGTTCGCGCCAATACCATAAGCCATAAAAAAGCCGACTGCTGCGGCAATTAAAACTAATACCGTGCCGTAAGATGCAATGATATCCATTGTGTAACCTTAATCTTTCGTTTGAACTGATTTGTATAAATTAACGAGCTAACATCAGCTCAAGACGTGATCCTACGCGCTCTGCAATATCTGCAAGCTCGCCAACCCATTCAATTATTTTGTATAAAAACATAACATCAATTGGGTTTAGCTCGCTTTCTACATCACGCAGTTGGCGGCGTACTTTAATTTGCATTTCATCCGTGTCTTGTTCTATGGCATCCAATTCTACGAGCATTTTTTCAACTAAGGTAACCTCGCGACCTTTAAAACCCGTTTCTAATAACTCTTCTAACTCATTAATTGCTTTTGATGCTTGTTTAGTCGCATCAACACAACGTGTTAGATAAGCTAAAAAGTCTGCCTGCATAGCGCTAGGAATAGTCATTTCACGACCAATTACGCGCCCTGCAATATCTTTTGCTTTATTTGCTATTTTATCTTGTTGAGTTACGAGTTCGAGCAGATCTGTACGCTCTACCGGCATAAATAAACCACGCGGTAATTGTAAGCGTATATCTCTTTTCATATCATCAGCTTCACGCTCTAAATTACGAATAGTTAAACGAAGCTCTTCTGCTTGCTGCCATTCTTCTTTAAATACGTGATTAAAGAAAGGTATCAAAGCTTTGCTTGCTTGATGAACTTTCTTGATGTGTTCTTCCATTGGTTTGATAGGAGATTTTGCAAATACTCCTAAAAACGCGTTTGTAGGCATAACTGACCCTTTAATCAAATTGATATGCTTTGCAGCATGAATTTTACAGTATTAGCCGCGATTGTGAACGCTTTTTATTATTTCACCGCAGCTAACAATGCATGAAGCGGCATTAAGCCGCTTTAATAAAAAAGAATGATAGAAAAAACATTACAACGATTTTTCTATATCCTCTTGAGATGTATGACGAATATCTTTTCCGTTAACAAAATATATAATGTATTCCGCAATATTTTGGCAACGGTCCCCAATACGCTCTAATGAACGTACAGACCATACTAAATCCATAATTTTTGGGATTGAGCGTGGATCTTCCATCATATAAGTCATAATTTGGCGCGTAATTGCTTCATATTCACGGTCAACTTTTGAATCTTCTTTATGTACTTCAAAGGCACGTTGTACATCCATACGCGCAAATGCATCAAGCACATCATGTAGCATTTTTAATACTTGGCGTCCCATATTTTCAATATTCACTAATAAATCTTGCTGATCTTTAGTAAATGAGTCCAAAGCTACTTTAGCAATACGCTCAGCTTCATCACCAATACGCTCTAAATCAGCAATCGTTTTAGCAATAGCAACAACCAAGCGCAAATCGCTTGCTGCAGGCTGGCGACGCGCAATAATGCGTGTACACTCATCGTCAATGCTTACTTCCATTGCATTCACTTTGTAATCGTTTTGGCGTACTTTTTGTGCTAGTTCAGCATCGTTACGACTTACTGCGTCAAGTGCACTGCTTAGCTGTTGCTCAACTAAGCCCCCCATGTTTAGTACATGGTTACGAACATTTTCTAGTTCTTGATTAAAGCGACCAGATATATGTTTGTTTATATTATGTTCCATAATTACCTTCTCTTAAATTCGTTCACAATAACCAAGCAAAAACTAGCCGTAACGGCCTGTAATGTAGTCTTCTGTTTTCTTTTTGCTAGGCGTTGTAAATAAGGTATTAGTATCTGAGTATTCGATTAATTCGCCCATGTACATAAAGGCCGTTTGATCAGATACACGTGCAGCTTGTTGCATGTTGTGCGTAACAATGACTACGGTAAATTTATTTTTTAAATCGTTAATTAGCTCTTCAATAACCAAAGTAGAAATTGGGTCAAGTGCCGACGTTGGTTCATCAAGTAATAGTACTTCAGGCTCAATTGCAATTGAACGGGCAATAACTAAACGCTGTTGCTGACCACCCGATAGCCCAAATGCGCTATCATGTAATCTGTCTTTTACTTCATCCCATAGTGCCGCACCACGAAGTGATTGCTCTACTACTTCATCTAGCTTACGCTTTTCTTTAATACCCTGTAAGCGTAGGCCATAAACCACATTTTCATAAATCGATTTAGGAAATGGGTTAGGACGTTGAAACACCATACCTACGTTACGACGAAGCGCGGCTACATCGACCTTTTTATCGTAAATGTTTTGACCATGAAGTAATATTTCACCTTCAATACGACACACATCGACTAAATCGTTCATGCGGTTAATGCATCGCAATAGGGTTGATTTACCACAACCCGATGGGCCGATAAACGCGGTTACCTGACCTTTAGGAATATTCATATTCACTTTGCTAAGCGCTTGCTTTTCACCATAGTAAAGATCAAGGTCCTTAATCTCTAACGCTTTTTGGTCATCAGTTAAGTTTTCTAAGTCTAACTTCAAGCCTGTATTAGCTTGGTTTACTTGTGGAGCGACTGTAATCATGTTTGTTACCTATAATTCTTTACTAATTAGTGTTCAAGCGATCTGAATTTTTCACGTAAATGATTACGTATGCCTATCGCTGTTATGTTGAGGGTAATAATCACCGACACCAATAAGAAGGCCGTTGCGTATACCAGCGGGCGCGCCGCTTCAACATTAGGGCTTTGAAAGCCTACATCATAAATATGAAAGCCTAAGTGCATGAACTTTCTATCTAAGTGAAAATATGGGAAGTTACCGTCAAGGGGTAACGTAGGGGCCATTTTTACAACACCTACCAACATTAATGGTGCAACTTCACCGGCCGCTCTCGCAACAGCAAGTATTAAACCTGTCATGATTGCTGGGCTTGCCATAGGAATAATAATTCGCCATAAGGTTTCAACCTTTGTGGCACCAAGCGCTAATGAACCATCGCGTACTGTACTTGGAATACGCGATAAGCCTTCCTCAGTTGATACAATAACAACCGGTAATGTAAGAATAGCTAATGTAAGTGCCGACCACATTACACCGGGTGTACCAAATACTGGTGTTGGTGCGGCTTCGGGGTAGAATAATTGATCAAGACTCCCCCCAAGCATGTATACAAAAAAGCCCAGTCCGAATACGCCATAAACAATAGACGGCACACCGGCAAGGTTTATTACCGCAATACGAATCATCTTAGTTACTGCATTTTTAGCTGCGTATTCATGCAAGTAAATTGCTGCAACTACGCCAAATGGAGTCACAATAACAGCCATCAGCATTACCATAAATACAGTACCAAATATTGCAGGGAATACGCCGCCTTCGGTGTTAGCTTCACGTGGGTCGTCTGATACAAACTTACCCAATTGTACAAAGTAATGGCCTAGTTTTGAGAAAAAGCCCATGTCGTTCGGCAACCAAACATCAAGTACTTGATACAGTGGAATGGTGACCACTTCACCGCGCATATCTTTAACTAATACTTGGTCACGCTTGGCTTTTTTACGTAGTGAAAATAGCTCTTTTTCAAGTACTGCGTATTCATTACGTAACTCGGCACGTGCCTGGGCAAGCTCAGCAACACGCTCATCGGTCAGCTCGTCATCAAGTAGGTAGGCTTTTTCTTGTAGGCGTAAACGCTCAAGCTCGTAGTTAATATGACCAATTTCGCCATTTTGCAAATCAAGCGCTTCATCGTTTAAATCAACCGCACGTTCTACTAACTCATGTAAGGTTTCGATTTTATCGCCAGTAACCGGCTTTCCATCTTTAATTACACCTTCGATGTAACCATAAAAGTTACCGTTTTTACTACGCTCAAATACAGCAAGCGTAGCCGGTGTACTTTGCTCAGTAATATCAGTTTCTAATATCCAGCGAAAATCTAAATCTACAAATTCGCGGTTACCTGTTTTTATAAGTAAACGCTCAACTTCATCTTTATTAAAGTCTGAAACATCAATACCGGTTGCCGCTAAACGTGCCGTAGGTACGAGCTCTCGGTCGTAAACTTCACCAATTATGGTTTGTTTTGAAATAGACCCTTCTAGCTCGAATTGAACCACCTCCGATGGCCAGAAAAAGCTTAACCCTTTCCAAGCTATCATTGCTAATAAACCAAGAACTGAGATTAAGCTGATACTTACTGCACCGCCTGTCATCCAAATCCAAGGAGAACCAGACTTAAACCACTGCTTTACCATGTCGTGTCTCTCCACTTACATTGAGCTGTATTTTTCACGCAGCTGCTGACGAACAAACTCAGCCACTGTGTTGAAAACAAAGGTGAATATGAATAGTACAAATGCTGCTAAGAATAATATTCTATAGTGCGAGCTGCCTACTTCTGATTCAGGCATTTCTACCGCAATGTTTGCAGCTAAAGTACGCATACCTTGGAAAATACTCCAATCCATAATCGGCGTATTACCGGTTGCCATTAATACAATCATGGTTTCTCCTACTGCACGGCCAAGGCCCATCATCACAGCAGAGAAAATGCCTGGGCTTGCTGTAAGTAGTACAACGCGCACTAGCGTTTGCCATTGTGTAGCACCAAGTGCAAGTGAACCGTTTGATAAGTGTTTAGGCACACTAAATACGGCATCTTCCGCAATCGAAAAAATAGTAGGAATAACCGCAAAGCCCATCGCAATACCCACAACTAACGAGTTACGTTGGTCAAACGTCATACCAAGTTCATTGGTTAAGTATTGACGTACATTTCCATCAAACATCCAAAGCTCGACTGTTTCGCTCATCGCGAACGACAGCCAGCCAATAAATAACACGACCGGAATTAGCAGAATAGAATGTGACCCTTCAGGGATTTTATGGCGAATACTCGCTGGTAACTTAGTCCAGCCTAGTGCGGTGGCTAATACACCTAATGGCAATAAAATAAGTAAACCAACAATAGCAGGTAAGTGCGCTTCTATAAGTGGCGCTAACCACAGGCCAGCTAAAAACCCGAGTATTACAGTAGGCAGAGCTTCCATAATTTCGACGGTTGGCTTTACCACTCTACGTAGCTCACTCGACATAAAGTATGCGGTATAGATAGCAGCAGAGAGCGCAATAGGCACTGCAAACAGCATGGCATACAGCGCAGCTTTTAAGGTACCAAACGAAATAGGAACTAAAGAAAATTTAGACTCAAAGTCATCGCTTGCTGAGGTAGATTGCCAAATGTAGCCTGGCTCTGGGTAACCTTCGTACCATACTTCTTGCCACAGGGCAGACCATGTAACCTCTGGGTGCTCATTATGAATCTCTAGTACGGTTAGTTGGTTATCGGCTAAAATTAGCGCTGCATTTGAACGTGGGGCTATAGCAAAGTTTTTAATTTCACCTTCACTTACTTTACCCTGCCAAAGTTTTGCCTCACTTGTGGTGTAATAAACACCTAACTCACCGTTACTACTTGTTGTAAAGAAAGTACGACGATAAAACTCAGTGAAAATATTCAGCTTGCTTTGCTTCGTTGTTTCAAACGAGCGAATTTTTTGATACTCACGACCGCTATCCGTGTTCACCTCAAACCACTGCGAGACTTCACCATTGTCGTTTGCCAACATTAGCGAGTTAGCACCAGCAAGCAGCTGGGCTGATACTATATTAGCGTTTTCTTCATTAGCTGACAGTAACTGGATCTGTTCTACATCATCTGGATAGCGGGTATCGTAAACATAAATTTGATTAGCTGAACGCACAAAAGTTCGGGTGGTATCCGGCGAAATTAATAGCTCGTCTATGCGCCCATTTACATCAAGTTCGGTGCGCTCAACTACCCATTCAACTTCACCAGTGAACATGTTTTCCTCAGCCACAAAGCTGCTAAACAACACGCGCTTGTCTTCGGTTAAAGCTACAACAGCTGTTTTATCTTCATAATGGCTAAATGCAAAGCGCTTGATGGCTGCACCTTGATCGTCAACTTCTAATGCCATTTCGCCAAGAGGGTAATCTAGGCGCGGTGTTAGCTTTCTTTGATTATTTGGAAAAGTGACTAAAAACTTAGGTGCGACAAGCATCACTGAGCCATTTTCTAAGCCAAACGCATAATGCCCCTGAAACGGCGCACTGTTTGCAAAGCTTGATGCATCACTTGGTAGCTTAGCGCTTAATGTTTTAAGCTTTTGGCCAAAGCTGCCATCTTGCACACTATAAAAAGTGACTTCGCCTTGCTGGGATAGCAAAAAGGCAACCTCTGTTTGCTCCTCAACACCTAAGCCCACGATTTGATCAGCATTAGTAACGTTAAAGCTGTTACGCTTTTCTACTTTTGCTGACTCAAAAATTGGTTGTACCACATAAAGGAGGTAAAAGAATATTAATAACAATGCTATTAATACCATTACTCCACCTGCGGAAATACCCCACTTTGCAAACCGGTCTTTAAATAGACGGCTTCGATCCGTATTTAAAGTCGGCTTATTCGGATTGGAAGTCATCAACACACCCTTTAATTCTGTTGTTGCGCGAATTATATTTCATCAAGATGACAGTAATGTTACAGATGTAATAAATACCCACTGCAAGGCTTTAAAACGGCCCCTTTATTAGGTACTCAATAGCGCGCTTTGCAGTATTTAGCTCATCTATATTTATACGTTTATTACGCATTACCTATTTACACTTTTATGGTTAACGAAATACGTACTGCTCAAAGCGAGTGAAAACTAGACGCTCCTGAGCAGAAAGCACAATACGATGACACTTATTATCAAAAGTGCTATAAAATTGTTAATTGATTCAGTGTGGATTTATGTTTTTGTAGGAACTAATTTGTGCTTTTATTGGACAAACAATTTAACGCAGACAATACTAAAACTATGTATAACAAATGAAGACAACAGCGCTTAAGCTAAAAAAATACAACGATAAATATACAAATAAGTAGTAATAAACGAGTAGTTTTCTATGCGTTTATTTTACCCCCTACATTGATAGAAACATTACACATAATTAATGCCTACGCATTTACATTTTCAGGCTTAGAGAGAGCTATTTATGAAGCAGTTGGTGATCACCATTTTAGGGCAAGACCGGCCCGGATTAGTAGAAAGCATTTCATCTGTTATTTTGCAAAATAAGGGAAACTGGCTAAGCAGTAATTTAAGCCACTTACTTGGTCACTTTGCAGGTATTATTCAGGTTGAAGTAGCCCAGGAACACTTTGAAGCATTACAAAATGCATTAAATGCCTTACCTAAACTCGATGTACGTATTGAAACCGGCAACACAGAGGTAGAGCCAAGCAGCAAAGAACAAATAAACTTTGTTATTACCGGCAACGACCGACCTGGTATTGTACAAGAGTTGGCAAGTGTAATACGCCATAAAGGCGCAAGTATCACTCATTTAAACTCAAGACAGCAGAGCGCGCCAAATTGGGGAGTGCCTATTTTTAGTGCTGTCGCCACGGTTACATTACCCAGCGGTATGAATAAAGAAGAAGTGATTGATGCGCTTGAATCGATTACCAGTGACTTAATTGTAGATATTGAAGAGGCCTAAACTAGCACGCCCTTGACATAAAAATGACACGGCAGTCATTTTTATGTCATCTAACTGGCGTAAATTTAAATAAAAAGGGCTGATTATTACTCGTATTATCGCTTTTTACATTGCAATCCCCCCTAAGCGTATACACAGCCCAAATTAAACTTAAAGCATATCCTAATAATGGAATAGAGATGAATGCCCACATAACTCCCTCTCAAACAACTGAATATTTTGCAAAAGAGCTAAGCTGGCTGTCATTCAACGAGCGTGTGCTGCAAGAAGCTAAAGATAAAAATAACCCAATTATCGAGCGCATGCGTTTTTTAGGTATTTTTTCTAATAACTTAGATGAGTTTTTTAGAGTACGTGTTGCAAAGGTAAAACGCCGAATTTTACTAAATAAACTCCCCGATGCTAACTTTGAAGAAGACGAAATACTACTTAGCGAGATACAAAAAAAAGTGCGTCAGTTAGGTAAAAAGTTTAACCACATTCATCAGCAAGTATTAATCGACCTAAACCATCATAATATTCACGTAAGCCGCCCTGATGAGCTAAGTGTGTTTCATTTAAACTGGCTAAAAAATTATTTTCATGAGCACGTTCTACAGCACACCTCTCCTATTTTACTTAACGAAAACAAAGATTACTCCGACTATATAAACGACACCATGACCTACCTATTTGTAGAAATGAGTGATGAAAAAAGTTATTACGCCATGCTTGAGGTACCCACCGACAGGGTTGATCGCTTTATAAACCTGCCTCCAGAAAAAACCCGCCGCCATAAAACTATTGTGATGCTTGACGATGTAATCACTTACTTTTTAAATGATGTATTTAGTAGTTTTTTTTCCTATAAAAGCATTGCCGGTTATGCAATAAAATTAACCCGCGATGCCGAGTACAACCTAGATGATGAACTAGAAGCTGGCTTGCTTGATAAAATGTCCAAAGGATTAAAACAACGTATTTATGCCGAGCCGGTAAGGTTAGTTTACGATCAAGCCATGCCTGAAAGCATGCTCAAAGTGATGAAAAAGCGCCTCGGTGTCACGCATCATGATGCGTTAATTCCTGGGGGGCGTTATCGTAATTTTAGAGACTTTATAACGTTCCCTAATGTAGGGCGCCAATATTTAGAAAACAAACCCCTTCCCGCATTGCAAAGTAGTGCATTTAAAAAGCACGCCAGTGTATTTGATGCCATTAGTGAGCAAGATATTTTACTTTATTACCCCTATCATACCTTTAACCATGTGCTTGAATATGTGCGCCAAGCGGCATTTGACCCCAAAGTTACACAAATAAAGGTAAATATCTATCGTGTAGCGAGTAAGTCTAGGTTAATTTCTTCATTAATTAATGCCGCTAAAAACGGAAAATTAGTGACCGTTATGGTCGAGTTAAAAGCACGTTTTGACGAGCAAAATAATATTGAATGGGCAAAGGTGCTAAGCAGTGCAGGTATTAAAGTGATTTTTGGTATACCCGCATTAAAAGTACACAGCAAATTATGTATGGTGCACCGTAAAGAAAAAGGCCAAATAGTAAAATACGCTCATATTGGCACAGGCAATTTTCATGAAAAAACAGCCAAAATTTACACTGACTTTAGCTTATTTACTCGCCACACTGGTATTTGTGAAGAAAGCGACAGCGTATTTAGATTTATAGAGAGCAGTTATAAACCCTTTAAATTTGACCACCTGATGCTTTCGCCAATAAATGCCCGTGAAACGCTGCTTAATTTAATCAATAACGAAATTGACCATGTTAATAACAACAAACCGGGCAAAATTACTGTAAAAGTAAACAACCTCGCTGATAAAGAGCTGGTAGATAGGCTGTACCTTGCAGGCAAAATAGGGGTTAAAATTAGAATTATTGTACGTGGCATGTGCTCACTTATTCCTGGTATGCCTCAACTTAGCGATAATATTAAGATAATTAGTATTGTTGACCGTTTTTTAGAGCACCCTCGGGTAATGGTATTTGGAAATAATGGCGATGAAAAAGTATTTATATCCTCTGCTGATTGGATGACACGTAACCTAGATCACCGTGTTGAGGTAGGCGTGCCTATATTAGATGTTAAGTTAAAACGCCTCATAATTGATATATTAGAGCTACAATTTAAAGACCGTACCAAAGCACGTATTATTGATAGCGAACAAAAAAACGCTTATGTAAGACGGGGTAACCGTAAAAAAATTCGCTCTCAAATAGCCATTTACGATTATCTAAAAAAATGGGAACACACTTATTATAATGAATGATCATCCTTCCATTGCTGCCGTTGATTTAGGTTCCAATAGCTTTCATTTAGTGGTTGCTCGGGAAGTGAACGGCACTTTGCAAATTCTACATAAAGAAAAACAACGCGTTTATTTAGCTGATGGATTAGATGACCAGTTTCGCTTAAGCCAAGCAGCCATCGATCGTGCTTTAGTGGTGCTAAAGCAATTTGCTAAAACGTTGCACGATTTTCCTGCCAGTAACGTAAAAGTGGCGGCTACATACACCTTTAGGCGAGCTAAAAATATTAATGCCTTTTTAGCACAAGCAAGTAATGTGTTTCCTTTCCATATCGATGTAATCGCTGGCCAAGAAGAGGCGCGCCTTATTTATCAAGGTGTAGCACATTATATTCATAATGAAGAAAACCGTTTAGTGATCGATATTGGCGGCGGCAGTACCGAGCTTATTATAGGTAATCATTTTAAGCATAAACTTTTATCTAGTCGCAATATGGGTTGCGTAAGCTTTACTAAACAGTTTTTTAGCGATGGTAAAATAACGGCCAAACGCTTTAACAAAGCGCAAATAAAAGCCGAGCAAGAGCTCGAGGCTATTTTTTCTACTTATGTAAATGTAAATTGGCAATCAGTAATTGGTACCTCAGGCACTATAAAATCAATATTAGCGATAATAAACACTGCCAATACGCAACAGCCTAAAATCACCTTTGACAATTTACTCACTTTAAAAGGGCAGTGTATTAGTGCTAAACACATTGATAACTTAACTATTGCAGGGCTCACACCTGAGCGCCAACAAAGTATATGTGGTGGCTTAGCAATTTTAATCGCAATATTTACAGAGTTTGCCATTAAAGAGCTTACCTATAGCGACTTTTCATTACGAGAAGGGTTGCTGCACGAAATGCAGCAGAAGCTGGCCGACAAGGATATTCGCTCAAACACTATTAATAATTTAAGTGAGCGCTATACCGCTGATAAAACGCACGCAGCACGTGTTGCTGATACGGCTATTTGGCTCTATAAACAGCTAAAAAATGTGTGGTATCTAGATAACAACGATGATATTGCGTTGCTGACGTGGGCAGCAAAATTACATGAAATTGGTTTATCCATTAACTCTTCAGGCATTAACAAACACAGCGCTTATATAGTGGCAAATAGTCAATTACCCGGTTTTACGCAGCAAGAGCAACTTATTTTAAGCTCACTTATACGCTTTTATCGTAAAAAAATTAAACTGACTGAGCTGCCAGAGTTTTTAACTATTTCTCAAAAGCACGTACTTAAGCTTATTGTTATTTTACGTTTAGCTATTTTATTTAATCAAAAACGCCAAGTTAGCTTAAAGCCTGATATGGTAATAAGCGCAAGCAACTTAGGATTGTTTATTAAATTTAGTAATGGCTACTTGCAAGAGCATACTCTACTTCAAGCAGATCTTGAGCAAGAACAACTCTATTTAAAAAAAGCGGGGATTGAGTTTGAGTGCATTTAGTAATAAAAAGCTCGCTTAAAGCGAGCCTTTACATGTTGGGCTTACATATCCATATGGCGGTTTGAGCTTTGCATCATTTGCTTAATGCCTTGCTTCTCGAGCTCTAAAATTTGCTCGAGCTTTTCTTTACCGTTTTCTGTTTCTGCGCGCTCTAATAAGTACTCGTAAAGTTCGATTACTTTTTTATGCTGCTCAGAGAGATAATTTTGAATAACCTTTTCATCAAACTCTTGGTCTTTGCTTATATCCTTAAACGTAATTAGCTCGGGGTTATCTGCAAAGTATTCGTAGCTGTAAGTATCTAAAGTATTGATCTCAGTAATTGCTTTAAAGCCAACTAGGTCTTCAGCTAACTTTTTTTCATAATCTAAATAATAGTCCACTAGCATTGCATTACGTTCGTCAAGCAACTCCTTAACGCTGTAAAAATTTGCCGCCATTTGTGTGTGAAATAAAACGGTCCAATCGTACACTTCTTTAATTGTTTTAACTTGCATGTGCATTCCTTACTGAGTTGACTGTATAAGAGATGAGTTGCGTAAAACGTGCCAACATAAACTTTATTAAAAACAATGAATTAAATAGAAAAAAAGAGGAGCTAGGCGGTTTGTTTGGTACAAGTTACAAAATACGGGTAATTTTTATAGGGCAATACAAAGCGTATTGCCCTTTGCTTTAATGAGAAATATGCCGCTTTTTCCACAGTAAATACACGGCGGGGATAACTAATAATGTAAGTATAATCGCACTTAACATGCCGCCTACCATAGGCGCAGCTATCCTGCTCATTACTTCGCTGCCAGTGCCCGTACCGTATAAAACAGGTAATAAACCAACAATAATTGTCGCTACCGTCATCATTACGGGGCGCACTCTTAGCCCCGCTCCTTGCATAATAGCGTGTTGTAGCGCTTGTAAGTTAAATGCAGTTCCGGTTTGCTCGCACTGCTGGCGTTGCGCTGTATAAGCTTGGTTTAAATATACAAGCATTATGACGCCTATTTCTACGGCAACACCAGCCAATGCAATAAACCCTACACCCACTGCCACCGAAAAGTTAAACGCTTCAAAGTACATTAGCCAAATGCCGCCCACCATAGCCAAAGGAAGGGTGGCAATTATAATAAGTACTTCGCTTAGGCATTTAAAATTAAGGTATAGCAGTATTACAATAATCGCGAGTGTAAGCGGTATCACATAAGTAAGCTTTGCTTTTGCGCGTTGCATGTATTCGTACTGCCCTGCCCACGTAATTGAATAACCAGCGGGTAATTGCAGGTTATCGCTAAGTACTTGCTGCGCTTGTGCTACATAGCTGCCAATATCACTGCCTTTAATATCAATTAAGCTCCACCCATTTAAACGCGCGTTTTCGCTTTTAATGCCGGTAGGGCCATCTTCAATAAATACTTTAGCAACATCACCAAGTGCAATATGTTGCCCTGATGGTGTAATAATAGGTAATAATTTTAAATCTTCAGGCGAAGCACGAAAGCGCTGCGGGTAGCGTAAATTTACCGGGTAACGCTGTTGCCCTTCAATTGTTTCAGTCACGTTTGAGCCGCCAATGGCAGTGGCTACAACCTGTTGTATGTCGGCTATATTTAGATTATACCGTGCTGCTTTTTCGCGGTTTATATCCACTTTAATATAACGCCCTGTGGCCACACGCTCTGAATACACAGAGGCCGTGCCAGGCACATCTTTTAACAACTGCTCAATTTGCTGCCCAATGTTTTGAATTTCTAACAAGCTTGGGCCCGCAATTTTAATACCTACGGGCGTTTTAATACCGGTGGCAAGCATATCAATCCGTGTTTTTATTGGCATAACCCACGCATTTGTAAGGCCCGGTAATGCAACTAAGCTTTCTAGCTCGGCTTTAATTTTTTGCTTCGTCATGCCCTCTCTCCACTGTGATTGGGGCTTAAATTGAATAAAGGTTTCAATCATTGTCAGCGGTGCGGGGTCGGTAGCGGTATCAGCTCGCCCTATTTTGCCAAATACAGTTTTTACTTCTGGCACTGAGGCTATGAGCTTGTCTGTTTGCTGTAAAATTTTTCGTGCTTCACCAATAGAAAGCCCTGGGTAAGTTGTTGGCATATACATTAAGTCACCTTCATCTAGCAAAGGAATAAACTCACTGCCTATTTTATTTACCGGATAAAAGCCTATAACCGTCACTATAAATGCAATAAATAACGTACTTTTTGGAAATTTAAGTACGGTGGCTAACAGCGGTTTATACCCTGCAACCAAGGCTCTATTAACAGGGTTTTTATGCTCAGAAATGACCTTACCCCGAATAAAGTAGCCCATTAACACCGGCACTAAGGTTATCGCTAAACCGGCAGAGGCTGCCATCGCATACGTTTTTGTATAAGCAAGCGGGGCGAACATGCGCCCTTCTTGCGCCTCTAAAATAAATACAGGCATAAAACTTACGGTAATAATGAGTAAACTAAAAAATAACGCAGGGCCGACCTCGGTGGCCGATTTAGTCACTATATCCCACCGGTTTTGTTTGGTTAGTGGCGTTTTTTCCATGTGTTTATGCATGTTTTCTATCATTACGATAGCACCATCTGTCATCGCGCCAATGGCAATCGCTATCCCCCCTAAGGACATAATATTCGCGTTTACACCTTGCCAATACATCACAATAAAAGCCATTAAAATGCCCATCGGCAAGGTTATAATAGCCACCAGCGATGAGCGCACATGAAATAAAAACACCACGCACACTAAGGCTACAATAATGAGCTCTTCAAACAATTTACTGCTCAGGTTATCAACCGCGCTTTTTATTAACGTGGAGCGGTCGTAAACCGGCATTATTTCAACCCCTTCGGGTAACCCTTGTTTTAATGACTCAAGTTTTGCTTTTACCCGAGAAATCGTTTCTTGGGCGTTTTCGCCATAACGCATCACCACAATGCCACCCGCAACCTCGCCTTCGCCATTAAGCTCTGCAATGCCTCGTCGCATTTGTGGGCCTAAGCGTACATTTGCTACATCTCGTAATTGTAATGCACTTCCTTGGGCATTAATTCCTAATGGAATGGCTTCTAAGTCGGCGACACTTTTAATATAACCTGTGCTGGTTACCATGTATTCAGCTTCAGCCATTTCGATTACTGAGGCGCCAGTTTCTTGATTACCTCGGCTAATAGCCGTTTGTATCAAACTAAGAGGAAGGCCATGAGCACGTAACTTAATGGGGTCTACAACCACTTGGTACTGCTTTATCATGCCACCCACTGTGGCCACTTCAGATACCCCTTCAACGCTTTGTAGTTCAAATTTTAGAAACCAATCTTGCAAGCTACGAAGCTGGCTAATATTGAGCTGATTTGTTTTATCAACTAACGCATATAAATAAACCCAACCCACCCCTGTAGCATCGGGTCCAAGTTGCGTTTTTGCGCTAGTCGGCAAGCGGCTTTCTACCTGACTTAAATACTCTTGAACGCGGCTGCGGGCCCAGTAAATATCGGTATTTTCATCAAAAATAATATACACATATGAGTCGCCAAAAAACGAAAAACCACGCACTGTTTTAGCGCCAGGCACAGACAGCATGGCCGTAGTAAGCGGGAAGGTAACTTGGTCTTGCACCACTTGGGGCGCTTGGCCTGGGTAGCTGGTTTTAACAATGACCTGTACGTCCGATAAATCTGGAAGCGCATCAACGGGAGTCTGTTTAACACTGTAAATACCCGCGCCAAATACAATAATACTCAGCAACAAAACGAGAAAGCGATTAACGACCGACCAGCGAATAACAGCAGCTATCATAATGACTCCCCATGCATTGAGTGATGAGCTGCGCCTTTGTCAGTGGAGTGTTCAGCAATTTTGCTTATTACAAATTCACCGTCAATAATGCTAAAGGTAAAATGAACCTGCTGATTAGGGGAAAGCGCACTAATATCAAGCGCTTTAGCAAGTATAAAGTCCATCGTAGCGGGGCCTCTGTTCCATTTAGCAATAGCCTCTCTACTAATGTTAATTACCCGCTGCCCTGGGTTTATATTATTTATGGTCCCCATTACTGTGGCTGTTTGAACCGCTTCAGCCTTGTCCATTTCCATGTCAGGCATATTGCTTATGGCTTGAGTGCTTGATGCGCTCATACGTTTAGAGTCGGAGTCCTTACTCGACTCAGAGTCTATTAAAAACTGCGCAGCAGTCACAACACTATCCTCCTTGGTAATGCCTGATAGAATAGCCACCTCTTGTTGACTAATCTGCCCAACCTTTACTGCCACGGATTTAAAGCGTCCATTGCCTAGGGCAAGTACTACTCGGTTTTGTGCACCTGTACGAATAAGCGCTTGCTTGGGTATAACAAGTTGCGCTGAGTTACTGTGTGTGTGAATGCTTACTTGAGCAAACATATTAGGTTTAAGAAGCCCGGCCGTATTTTCAAAACGCAGCCTTACACGTAAAGTACGATTTTGAGTATTAAGCGCTGGGTAAATGTAATCTACTACGCCCTGCCACTGTTTACCTTGGATGTAATCAAGTGTCATCGTCACGGGGAGCCCTTTGGTTACTAAAGCTGCTTGGCGCTCAAATACTTCTGCTTCTACCCATACTTGATCTAATTTAGCGATACTCATCATTGAGGTGCCGGGCTTAACATAAAAACCTTCACGTATATTAAGCTCATTAAGCACGCCACTTTGACGCGCGTAAAACGTAATGTTTTGCATCACTTTTTTATTTTTTTCTAAGCGTTCTATAAAGCCATCAGACACATTTAGCGATTCTAAACGCGCTTTGGCAGCCCGGATCAATACGCTGTTTTTTCTATTTACTGCAAGTAAGAATTCTTCTTGCGCGTTCACAAGCTCAGGAGAATAAAGCGTGTAAAGAGGCTCACCAGCACTAACGGGCTCCCCTTGCGCTTTTACAAATAACGTTTCTATCCACCCTTCGACTCGGGGATGAATATGGGTTACCTGGTCTTGGTTGTATTGCACATAACCGATTGTATTAATATTGCTTTGCAGCGTTTTAACTTGCACTTTACTGGTTTTAACGCCTAAGTTATTAACCACTTCAGGTAATATTTTTATAGTACCTGGGCTGTCATTTTCAGTGTTTGCATACACAGGTACTAGCTCCATGCCCATTGGCGACAGGCCTGGCTCATCGCGCCTATAATTACTGTCCATTGGCGCAACCCAATACAGCGGCTTCGCTTTTTTACTATCAGCGGTTGTAGCTAAGTGTTCAGTGTCATTAATCAGCCAGCGATTAGCAATAAACATTAACGCGGCGCCAATAAGCAGTGCTACAAGGTATTTTAAGTTCGTTTTCATTTTTTTACCCTCGTAACTCAGCCATTACTAGCGAGTCTAAACTGGCTGCGTAATAATTTAGGCGAGCAATAATAATATGTTTGTCTATTTGAATATTAAGCGCATCTATTTTGGCATTTAGCTCACTAATACGCGCACGCATAACATCAGAAAAGTCGCCATCATCACGGGTGTACGCGTTTAGAGTAGCCTGCGCTTGTTGCGACATTTGCGGTAATAATGTGCTTTGATAAAGCGTATGGCGCTGCTTAATTCGCTCAAGCTGGCTAACCTCTTTAAAGTACTGCCCTTTTAGGTTTTGTAACGCCACGCGTTTGTCGGTTCTAATGGCCTCTGCAGTGGCAATAGCGGCTTTAACTTGCTGATCTTGTCTGTTGTCGGTAAATAAAGGTAAATCAATACTCACGCCAACCGAAAGTAAATCAGCACGCGATTCACCAAATTGGTTATCAGCGCGGTAGCCATAACCCATATTTACGCCAAGTTGTGGCTTATAGCTCTGTTTAGCAAGGCTCACTTGTGTGCGTTTAGCGGCTATACGCTGATCTATTGCCACCATAGAGGGGTGCGCCATAAGTAACTTAATCAGCTCATTAAAGCCTAAGCTATTAAATTGTGTAAGCGGGGTTGGCACTGTAAAAGTGTCGCTTAATGGTTGACGTAATATGCTGTGTGGTAACCACTGAGCTAACCCTTGTTTAGCGGCGTCTAGCTGCTGTGCTAATACAATCAGTTTATCTTCAAGGCGTGTGAGCTCCAACTGTGAGCGAATAATATCTTGCTGACGAGTTTTGCCTAAGCTACTGGAATAACTGGCTTCGGTAACTTCAATTAGCTGGGTAAATAATGCTTTATCTTGTTCAATTAATGCAATACTTTGCTGTGCTCTGTAGGCATTTAACCACAGCTCCATCACCCTCGCTTTTACCTGCGCCTTTCGCTGCGCCCTCAGCCACGGCTGCTCAAGTGCTTCTTCTTTTATTGCTTGCTGGCTAAGTGCCAGGCTATTACCACGACTAAAGCTTTGGCTTATACCCAGTTTTAATTGCGTCATGTTTTCTTGATCAAACGCAAAACCATCAACGGGTACGCTTTGTAAACCTATGCTCAGTACTGGGTCTGGTAAAGTACCTGCAGCAATACTTTGCGCTGTGGCGGCGGCTTGCTTTTGCTCACTGGCGCTCAGCCACGGCTCGTTATTGAGCGCCATGTTTATGGCATCCGTTAAATTAAGGGTGGGTACTTTTTCTATGGCATCACTATTAAATACAACACCAAATAAGGTGGCGCTCAGTAATACAGCTTTAAAAATTACAGTGCGGGTCATTGCCTGCTCCATCTAAAATTAAAAATAAAAATCTTAAATTAACAAGCAGAACAGGCGCTTTAAGCCAATATAGCTAAATTTCACGCATACCAATGGTAATGAGTTATTAAGTATTTATAGCAACAGTTAAATACAGTGATAACAAGGCATAAACATCGCCATGTAGGTGTTCTACATGAGAGGTTTATATCGCTGTTAACGCTTTATTTGGCACGCTAAATGGCTTAATAATCAGGTCGATTGGTATCACACCTATCCTGCGTTTAAGCAAACATAGGAGGGCGATATAAGGTATTACTGGGTGGGGAGGAGAGACCGCTATTAATCAGGGTAACTTTTTCACTCGATAACGAAAAAGCAGTAAATAAGGCTGGAGACGTTAAAATAGAGCTGCTTCCACAGCCATTTATTGGGCAATGACACTCATTTTGAATATCGGCTTCATCATTGCAGCAACCCATTTCCATCATACCTGTAGGCAATTTACTCTCGCTCATTACATGTGTGGCATGCTTTGCTGATAGGCTCATATGTGGCATTTCGCACTGCTGATTTACAGACGCAACGGCTTGCCCCACAAACGTGAGTAACATCACAACAACGAGCAAATTTGAGTAAAAACGCTGCAAAACTAAGCCTATTAAGTAAATTACCCAATAATAATATTTGAGTTGTTGAGCGAACTCAAATAATTAATTTTCTTTTTTAGGCGGGGTAATTAAGCTACTCGCTAAAATAGCAAAAATACAATAAGCACTAAAATACCAAAACCCCTCGCCAAACGTGCTATGCATAATGAGTAAATCGCTACTTTGGCCATGTGCATTGCCTGCCAAATAAGTCACTATTAACGCAATAACAAACACATCCACCATGCTCCACTTGCTCAGCGCGCAAATAACTACACCTAACTTATTTTTAAATACGCTGGCCGGCAAGCAGCAATACAGCAATTGCATCAGTAGCTTTAAACATGGAATCACAATAGAGAACAACCCAACTAGCGCCGCTACAAATAAATTATTATTGCTAGCCAGCTCATTAATAGTCCCCCATATACTTTGGGTTTTGTTGTACGCGTTTATTTCACCTTCTAATTTATCAAGCCCTAACATGCTAGAGAACATCATTAACATACTGCGGGTCCGGCCATCGCCTTCCTCGGCTAACATGTCTATCCCAACCTTAGCCAGTTGCGATTTATCAATGTTACCCTCAATCGTCAATACGGGCTTAGTAACCCCTGGGAATAACAGCCCTAATGCAACCACAATACTTAAAATAGATAACCAATTACGCATATTTATTCTGCTATAGCCTCAATAATTTCGTCACTATACAGCACAGCATCAAGCACATAATTAAAAATATGTCCTATATGCAGGTCACTGTTTATTGCTGGCATTAGTGTCGCTATTTTATCCATTTCATCTAGTTCAAACGCTCTAATAAGCGCAAGGCTTTGCCCTAAAATGCCATCATTGTTTAATAATGCCTGGGCAATACTTTCATCTAACGAAAATTCTTTAACAATCGCTTCAAGGTCGGTATCTAAAATTGCATTCATTACAGAAAACAGCCCAACCAAATAGCCTTGGCCAACCAATTCTGGATGACTCTGACCTAACAATAGCGCAATAAACTGGGCTCTGGTTAACGCAAGCTTTGTAAGTTCTGTCGGTTTATCAGCGCCTAATTCACTCAGAGCTAAAACGCGAACTAGCTGCCTGATGCTATCCTCTCCTAAATACACAACCGCTTGCGATATAGAGGTAATAGTTAATTTGGTACTACTCGAGCGGGCATTAGCTAACTTTAATACACGCGCTGTAATGGCTACATCTCTGGCTACTTGCTTTTGTATTTCATCAAAGCATAAAGATTCTTTTGCCGTAAAGCGCAGTAAATCAAACACAATCACCTTGCCCGGCTCCACATCTTTGTAGGTGATCATTTCAGGACGTGCAAAAAAGTAACCCTGAAATAAATCGCAACCCGCTTTTTTTAACGAATGAAATTGCGCATGTGTTTCTATGCGCTCAACAATCACTTTTGCATGCGGGTTAGCGCGTTTAATTTTTTTTATCCGCATATTGGTCTTAATTATTACATCGTCCATTTCAATTTTGATGTAATCAACATGCGCAAGTAATGGCGCCCACTTATCGTCACCATCGTAATCATCTAAAGCAAACCTGTACCCCTCTTGCTTAAGCGCTTTAACTCGTTGAGTAACCTCTGCTATTTTATTTGTACGCTCAACGATTTCTAACACACAATTTTGGGGCACTAGCAATTTTGGAAAGTTTTCTAAAATAGTGGCGGAAGAAAGATTAATAAACGCTAAGTGATGTGCTGTAAGTTTATCTGGCCCTAACATCATTAATGTATTAAAAAATAAGCGGCTAGTTGCTTGCTCATCAGAAGTCCCCACAGGAAAAGCATTGTGGGCTGAATCGCGATAAAGCAATTCATACGCAAATACATTCTGCTGTGCATCAAAAATTGGTTGCCTTGCAACAAACTGCGTTAGCTTTTGCCCGTTCTCAAAAATATTTGTAGGGTTCACTTATAAAAACCTATCTTATTTAACGTTGTTTATTACAATTAAGTTATATACTGTAATTCAACTACCATGAAGATTCTAGAATCCTTGCATGTAAAGCTAAATTACATAGCACTCACTCTTAAAAGTTTAGCAAAGGTTATTTATTTGTTTTTTTTAAAGTTGTTTTTATTCTTATTTATTGCCCACCTTGCTACATTTGCCAATGCAGAGCAAAGCCAGCCAGAGCTTAACTATAATGTTAGTGCATCGGGCAGCCATTACCCTTTTTACACCAGTAACCCAGAAAACCCTGGTATTTTGCCAGAAATTATTACCACTTTAATGGCGCAGGCAAATATTACCGTCAATCATGTGGAGCTACCCACCAAACGCATTGCCAAGTATTTAGAAAACGGTTTTATAGATTTTGATGTGTTCTCTTTAAAATGGTTAGCCCAAAACGAGCGGGATAATCCTTACTATGTTTTTTCAGACCCGCTGCTCCCCGCAACTGAAATGATTATAGCTTTACCTAATAAAGTAGCGCATTATCAAACTGAACAAAGTTTATATTCGAAAGAGGTTGGTACCGTACTTGGTTACGATTACCACGATGATGAAAAATATAATCGCGTCGACTTTCCCTCTGAAAAAGAGCTACTAATTGCATTATCTAAAGCGCGTATTGATGTTGCCATTATGGGGATTCACACCGCAGCGTATTGGTCTAAGCAGTTAAATATTAAAATTGGGGTTGGCGCGCAGCATTCGCACGGATATTTAAGAGTACGGTTATTAGCTAAGCATAAAGCCCTACTGCCTAAAATAAACCAAGCAATTGCTTACTTACACAGCAATGGTTATATAAAACGTATCGAAGATAAGTACATAGAGCCAATACCCGCACAAAACTTAAGGGATTAGTATCGCCCTGAGCCGCCACTGGGGTATAATACGGCCAAATGTAAACCTCCTCCTATATAAGAATGCCTTATGAGTATTGAAAAAGCCTTAATCGAGCGCAGCAATAATCAGTGTGAATTGTGCAGCGCAACCGAACACTTATCTGTTTACGAAGTACCTCCTGTTACCGAAACCCACTCAGATAAATGCATTTACACGTGCCAAACCTGTAAAGATCAAATAGAAAACAACAGCGAGCTTACCCCAACACATTGGCACTGTTTAAACGACAGCATGTGGAGCCAAACGCCTGCCGTACAAGTGGTAGCCTATAGAATGCTTACACGCTTAGCTGTTGATAGTGGCTGGGCACAAGATGCGCTAGATATGATTTACCTTGAAGAAGACACACTTGCGTGGGCCAAAAAAGCCCTTGCTGAAGATGACGATATAAAACATGTAGATAGTAACGGCGTAGTACTTCAAGCTGGCGATACCGTTACGCTAATTAAAGACTTAGATGTGAAAGGCAGTAGCTTAACCGCCAAACGCGGCACAGCAGTACGCAACATAGGCTTAACAAGTAACCCTGAGCATATTGAAGGGCGTGTAGAGGGTCAACGCATTGTTATTTTAACTAAGTTTGTCAAAAAATAGCTTTATGCTAAGGCGCATTAGCGCCTTTTTATGCCTTAAAAATTAAGCAATGATTAAGCTCCCTCCCCCTACACTTACCAGCAATACAGGAATAAGGAGCGCAAGCATGGCTAAACATCAATTGAGGTTTCAACAACGCACATTTACAAGCTTAGGTTTATTAGCACTAAGTGCACTCACATTAGCGGGCTGTGAAAAACCAGCTAACGAGTCACAATCTACAGCACAAGAAAAAAACGTGATGGGTTTGACCGCTCAAGTAAGCTATAAAGATCGCAGTATGCCACGCCCAGGGTCACAACTGATCGTAACGCTATCTGATGTATCAAAAGCAGACGTAAAAGCCGAAATAATCACTCAACAAATCCTAGATATAAACAAAGCGCCACCGTATACCGTAGAGCTTGCGTATGATGACAACAACATTGTTGATAAACACCGCTATAGCCTCACAGCCAGAATCATTAATAAAGACAAGGTTCTTTATACCAGCACAAGGCAGTACAACCCTTTTAAAAATGCAAAATCAGGGATCCTTCACGAAATTGAGCTTGAAAGAGTCGCCTCACCTAAGAGTGATGTAACTCTTGCAAATACATACTGGGAGGCAGTGACAATTAATGCACAAACAGTCAGTGTAAGAACAAAAGAGCCGTTTATACAATTTGATAAAGACAACCGTGTTAACGGCTTTTTAGGATGTAATAACGTCAGCGGCAGCTACAGTACAGAGCAACATTCAATATCGTTTAGCCAATTAGCAAGCACAAAAAAAATGTGTTCGCAAAGCATGGAGCAAGAAGCAGCGATGTTAAACATGCTCAATAACACACAAAAATGGGCTATAGAAGGCGAGTCTTTAGAATTAAAAGATAGCAGTGGCAACACGCTTGCCACCTTTAATGCGGTTTATTTTAATTAAGTAAAAGCCCAGTTAAACTGGGCTTTTTAGTGGGCGTATCTAATTACTCTCACACACTATTCATCTGCTAACTGCTCGCTTCGGTAAAAACCGCTAGGTTTACTTAAAAGCTTAACAAGCTCAGGTAGCACGTTATCCATTGTTTGCTTTAATTTCCAGGGCGGGTTAATCACTATCATGCCTGAGGCAGTCATACCGTGTACGTCAGTGTCAGCCTCAGTACCTAGTTCAAATAATTGAATATTACGCATGCCCGACTCAATCAGACCTTGCTCCATATTATTGATACGCTCTCTATCAACAACAGGGTACCAAATCATATAAGTACCTGTAGCAAAACGCTGCTGCGCCTTTATCAGCGTGGTAACAACTGTATCGTAATCGTCTTTAATCTCGTAAGGCGGGTCAATAAGTACACATGCTCGGCGCGAAGCAGGCGGAAGTAACCCTATTAATCCGACAAAACCGTTTTCGCCACGTACGCGAATAGAACGCTTACCTTGCATGTTTTGCTCAAGTAACTGCAAATCGCGCGGATGTAATTCAAAAAACCAGCCTTTGTCTTGACGGCGCAGGTAGTGCTCAGCAATTTTTGGCGAACCGGGGTAAAACGCCAACTCCCCCCCATCATTAAACGATTTAATTAATGAAATATAATCGTTTAGCGCCTCGTGCTCACTGCTATGCTGCCAAAGCTTAGCAATGCCCTCTTTGTATTCTTGTGTTTTTTGCGCATCTGATGAACTTAACTCAAAAAAACCCGCACCAGAGTGGGTATCAATGTAATCGAGGGGTTTATCTTTAATGGTTTGATATTGAAGTACCTGTGCAAGTACTAAATGTTTAAGCACATCGGCAGGGTTACCTGCGTGAAAAGAGTGTCTGTAACTAAGCATGGATGATTTTCGCTATACGCAATTTAATATCGGCAGTGAACCACAAGCTCCGTATTTTGGCAACCTATTCACCGCTTAGCGCGCAGTTAAGTGAACCATTTATGAACAAAAAAGCCCCTACCCTGAATTATCACTTAATAAACAATAAAATTGTGCTAAAACCACCGTAAATGCTGGCAAAACAACACACTTTGCTTTACATTTGCATGACATTAATTACAGTTATATGAGCGCCTTTATGAACAACACAACTCTTCAACAACTCGAACAACTGATTGACTCGCTTATCGAGCGCAACAACCAATTACAAACGGATGTTGCTAGCTTAAAAGAGCAAAATGCAAAGCTAAGTGATGAAAACGAAATTTTACAACTAGAAGCCCTTGAAAACGAAGAAAAGCAAAAAGATGCTAGCTCTACGTTAACAGGCTTACTTGATAAACTACAAAGCGCGCAACAGGCAAGCTAATGTCTGAGCTGCAAAACCAGCGGGTCACAGTTGAGTTGCTAGGTAAAGAGCAGCAGTTTGCATGCCCTGTTGGGCAAGAAGATGCATTAATAGCAGCAGCAAAAAATTTAAATGACTTGGTTGAGCAAACAAAGCAACGCTCATCAGTTCGCAACGAACAACAAGCGATACTTTTAGCAGCACTTACACTTAGTCATGAGTTGCTAGAAGCTAAAACGCACGCCAGTGTAGAGCAACAACAGCAAGATCAACTCATTGATAAACTCAGCCAATGCTTGGCGAGTGACCCAACAAAAAAATAAAAAGCGCCCCGTGCGCTTTTTGTTTATTATGATAATAAATAAATGCTGCGCAGAGACACACAATGACGTTAAAACCCCTTTTAGTAACCGTAATCCCCGCTTTTTTTATTACCCTTAGCCTATTTTCTCAATCTACTCAGGCAGCGGTGACTTGGCAGCAAATTAACGACAATGTGCAATTTTTAAAACAACAAAATAAGCTACGCTTTTACGATTCAAACCAAGTGCTCATAGAGGGCGAACAATGCGCACTAATGGTTGATGCAAGCGGGAACTTTGCAGCCGTTGAAGCACTGGCAAAACAGTTAAAAAAACGCCTTAAAACCCCGTTATGTTATTTAGTAGCGACCCACTTTCATGACGACCACTTGCTAGGCATGGCCGTATTACAAAACGCCTTTCCAAAAGCACAGCTAATAGTGCATAAGCAAGTAGCCGATAACTTTGCCACATACCAGCAGGCGTACGATGATAAGTTAGCAGGCTATGAAAAAAGTATAGAGCTGAGCTATCAGCGCTTAGCCACATTGCCCGAACAACAGCAAACACAGTGGCGCGAAAAGCTCTCTTTAGCTAAACAGCGTTTTTTACGTTGGAAAACCTATAACTTAGAATCACCTACAACTATAATTAGTGAGCCACAAAGTATTGATTTAGGGAACTTTGCCGTACAAATAAAGCCCGAAAAAGCCCATACAAACGGCGATTTAACGCTCAGTACCAATAATGGCGCGCTGCTAATAGGCGGCGATATTGTGGATTGGCTACCCTACCCTGGTCACGGTCAATTACAAAATTGGCAAGCCCTACTCAAACGCTATATTAATCAGCCTAATTTGCGTACAATACTTCCCGGCCACGGCGAGGTGCTTAAAAAAACGCAACTTAAGCAACCTCTATTGTTTTTAACAAATTTAACTACCCATGTTAAAAACAATAAAAAACAATCACTTGATGAGCTAATCAACAGTTTCCCTGTGGATGTATTAGCGCCGTACAAACAAGAAGCGTTAAATACAAAATCGAGCCAATTATTTTTACAAGCAGGGCTCAAGCGCGCTCAATTAACTCAGCACACGGAATAGTGTTAACAAATAAAGGTACTTTTAAAAGAGATGATAATTCGCGGATTGTGTTTAATTTTTGCGTGTATTTTAATGTTTGGTTGCAGCACCACAGAAAATGCAGAGCCTGTTGAAGCACCACAGATTTTCACTCACTTTGAGCCAAACTACGAAAACCAAATTGACCTTGAGCCAGCAGAGCCAAAACAATTACAACAAGCAAAGCCTGCCCCGCCGGTAAAAGCAAAAAAAAACGTTGTAAAAAAACGCCCCGCTAAAGCTAAAAATCTATGGGTGCATATTGCCAACAACCTACATTTTACGGTGTATCAAAATCGCGCCTTAAAAAAGCGCATTAATTGGTATTTAAAACAACCTAACTATTTACCCACTGTAAATAAACGCGCCGCGCCTTATTTGTACCATATAGTAAAAAAAATTGAGCAAAAACGCCTGCCTATGGAACTGGCTTTATTGCCCTTTGTAGAAAGTGATTTTAGACCCACCATTGCTTCGTCGCAGCAAGCGGTAGGCGTTTGGCAGTTGGTGGCCGCCACCGCACATCATTTTGGGGTTAAATCTGATCAGTGGTATGACGGACGACAAGATGTACTTGCCTCCACCGATGCCGCACTTGAATACCTTAGCTATTTACACAAGCGCTTTGATGGCGACTGGCTTCACGCGCTAGCGGCATATAACAGTGGTGAAGGCCGAGTTAAACGGGCCATTGAACGAAATAAAAAACGCGGTAAAAGTACCGATTATTTTTCTCTAAAGCTGCCAAAAGAAACGGCCGACTACGTGCCGAAACTGTTAGCGCTGAGCTACTTAGTAAAGAACCCGCAAAAAGGCTTTAAGCGCCCTAAGCTTGCTAATAAACCAATAACAACCTTAATGAACGTGGGCCAACAGTTTGATTTTACGGTCATTGCTAAGCTCTCTGAGGTTGGCGCAAAACAGTTGCACGCGCTTAACCAAGGTTATTTAAAAAATCAGAGTTCACCTAATGGTCCTCATTCATTGCTTTTACCTATTGGCCAAGAGGCACTGTTAAAAAGTCAGTTTTTTAAGTCTAACTTTGCAGGCGAATACATCGTTAAAAAAAATGATACGCTATACAGTATTGCAAGGCGCTTTAGCATGTCGGTAAACGCGTTAAAGCAGCTCAATGGCAAACAAAATAATATGATAGGGATAGGTGAAAAACTGTTAGTTGGACAGCCTAAAACGCTCCCAAAATCGCTCACAATTGATTATCAAATTAGTCCTTATTTGGAGCCACAAGAAGTCGTGATCCCAACCATAGAAATAGACTATGAAGTAAAACAAGGCGATAGCTTGTGGAGCATTAGCCAGCTTTACGAAGTGCCGCACAGCGATTTAGCTAAATGGAACAACTTAAGTGCCTCAAGCATTTTAAAGCCTGGCACGCAATTAACGCTATTTATTCCCCAGGCAGAACAACCCAAGCAGCCGCAGCAAAAACAAGATTTACTGCAAGATCTACAAAAATCACTTATTCAACCACGCTGAGTTTATAAAGCTCGGTATTTCGCGTAAAATCGACGTTTAACTTAGTCAAAAACTTAAAGAGACAAGCATGCAAATTAGCAAAAATTCAGCAGTTGAATTTCATTACACATTAAGCGAAGCGGGCGAGCAACTAGAAAGCAGTGTAAACCACGCGCCTCTTAGCTATATTCATGGCAGCGAAGGCATGCTTCCTGGCTTAGAAAAAGCCCTTGAAGGCAAAGCTGCTGGCGATAAGTTTAGCGTAACACTTGAACCTAGCGAGTCATACGGTGAGCGCGTTGACGACTTAATTCAGCGTATTCCACTTAAGCACCTACAAGGCGATGTAAAAGTGTGGAAACCAGGTATGACTGCGATGGTGCACTCAAACCAAGGGCAGCACCAAGTAACATTAGTTAAAGTAGGCCGCTTTAATGCAGATTGCGATTTAAACCACCCATTTGCAGGCAAAACGCTAACGTTTGATTTAGAAGTGGTATCGGTTCGTGAAGCAACCAGTGAAGAAATTTCGCATGGCCATGTTCACGCAGAAGGCGGCTGCGGTCACTCTCACTAATCCCATCCCTTAAATTAGGAGCAAGTATGTCTAAGGTTGCTATTGTTACAGGCGGTACAAAAGGCATTGGTTTAGCAGTTGTAAAACGCTTTATTGAAAATGGCTACACGGTGCACAATTTAGATATTGAGTACAGCGAGCTGGGTACTTTTCATCAATGCGATGTGAGTAATGTTAGTGCTGTAAAAGCATGTATTACGGCCATTTGTAATCAAAGTCCGCGCATAGATGTACTTGTTTCTAACGCCGGTAAACACCTCAGTGCTAGCATAGAGGATACCGATGAGGACACTTTCGATGCGTTATTTGCATTGAACGTGAAAGGGGCCTATGCGGCTGTACAAAGTGTACTACCAAGCATGAAAGCGCAAAACAATGGCGCCATTATTTTAATAGCCTCAGATCAGGCAATAATTGGTAAACCTAACTCGTTTGCCTACAACCTGACAAAGCATGCTCTTGCTTCTATGGCAAAAACCACAGCGCTTGATTACGCGCAATTTAATATCCGCGCAAATGCGGTATGCCCAGGGACAATAGAAACCCCTCTATTTCATAACGCCATAGATGCTTATTGTAAAAAAAGCGGTGCTAATAAGGCAGATATAGTGGCAGAAGAGGCAAGCCTTCAACCCTTAAACCGCTTAGGCCAAGCTGATGAAGTTGCCGCGCTAGTTAGCTTTTTAGCAAGTGATGATGCAAGCTTTATAACAGGCAGCCTGCAAAGTATAGATGGCGGCTATACTACACAATGAGCACATGCCGATGAGCCAAAAAATTATTGACCCCCACGTGCATTTTTTTAACCTTGCCGAGGGGCACTATACCTGGCTGCAAGGCGAAAACCCACCAGCATGGCCAAATTTAGAGCTAATAAAGCAGCCTATTAGCGAAAAAAAGCTAATAGAGAGCAGTGATTTTACCCTTGCTGGCATAATACATATAGAGGCAGGTTTTGATAACAACGCCCCCATTAACGAACTCAATTGGCTAACGGCGCATTTAAAAAAGCTCCCCTTTAAAGCCATTAGTTACGCACAGTTAGATTGCGCACCTGTGCAATTTGAAAAAGCAATTTACGACCTTGCACACCCGCATTTAATCGGCATACGGGATATAACCGAAGGCGCAGACGCACAGCGATTATTAAACCCCGCTTGCTTTGATAATTTGCAAACCCTTTGCCAGCAAGGGCTGCATTATGAAGCGCAGTTTGAGCTTGAAAATACTGTAGTAGCCGCTCAGCTTGCTCGTTACGCTAAGGCGCTGCCTCAACTAAAAATAATAATAAACCATGGCGGCTTACCTAATAATATTAATAACTGGCAACAAAGCATTCGCATGCTGAGCGCTTACACTAATATAGCGATTAAGTTTTCGGGTTTTGAGCTTTTAGCGTTAAATTTACAACAGCAGCAACACTGTTTTGACACTCTGTTCTCGTACTTTGGCGAGCAGCGTATTATGTTTGCGAGTAACTTTCCGGTTTGCCAAATTAACGCAAGCTATAATGATGTTTGGCATAGCCATCAAGCCTTATGCAAAACAAATAAAATATGGCATAACCTCAGCTACGCAAATGCTAAGTATTTTTATAATATGTAGGGCGTGTTGATCTATATTAAATTTAACCACTTACTTAAATGCGGCAATGACTATGACACTACATTCGCGATTATCAGCCCTTGGCATCTTAACTATTTTAAGTGGTTGCGCGTCTAACACGCAGCCTACTCCTAAACTGCATCATGCCTTACTTACCGCGCCAAATAGCCAAGCAGTTTCGCGTGTTATAGAGCGCCTAATGCATATAAAAAACATAAAACTTGCTGACGATGTATTTATGCACTCCAGTACCTTTACTCTTAAAAACACAAACCGTAGCGATATAACGGCTAATCAGCAGCGCAACTTTCCCGATCAATTTGAGCTAATGATAAACAATAACCGCTGCTATATACGCCACCTTGATAGTAAAGCCACCGCTGAAATAAACAGCGTTACGTGTTCAATTAACCCTTCTAATTAATCCCTTAAAATATTCAAGCGTTATTGCTCATAGGTATTAGGTGCGGTCACACAGCTATAAAAAAGCCGGTAAGTGAGCTATCACTTACCGGCTTTTATTTTTAAACAATAGTATTTAAATAACGCTTTAATTATTTAATTTCTACACGCTGCGAGCGCATAACAATCTCATCGTTTAATTCAATGCCTAAGCCTGGCTCTTCTGATACTTCAAAAAAGCCATTTTTAGGTTGTGGATCTTGTAAGCACAGCTCACGGTTCCACTTTTTAATGGCATAAGTATGATGCTCATGAATCAAAAAGTTTGGAATAGCGGTTTCTAAATGCAATGATGCGGCAGTCGCAACAGGACCACCACACACGTGCGCCTGAATACGCACATCAAAAATATCGGCGTAGTCACATACCTTTTTAGTTTCAGTAAAACCACCACATAAACCGATATCAGGCTGTAGTACATCAATGCTTTGATCTTCTAAATAAGGGCGCACACCCCAGCGGTTGTATAAACGCTCGCCACCAGCAATGGGCACGGCCACTTTATCGGCTACTTTTGCATGTAAAGAATGATTTAAGTAGTTAACGGGTTCCTCGTAGTACATACAATCAAACTCTTCGGCTATTTCGCCAATTTGAATAGCAGAAGTTGCGCCAGGCAAGCTGTGGCATTCAAAAATAATATCCACTTCATCACCCACCGCTTCACGTATAGCTTGCATACGCGCACGGTATAACTTCATTTCACCACGAGAAATAATTTTAGTGCGGTCGTAATATGTATTCCCGTCTTTATCGTATTGGATAGGGTCAACTTTAACTGCATCATAGCCTTCGCCAACCGCTTTTAACGCTGCTTCTGCGTATTCTTGTGGTTGTACTAGCGCTTTAAACTCGCTGTCCCAGTCAAACTGTAGCTGCGATGCGTAAGTACGTAGTTTATCGTTTACTTTACCGCCCAGTAGTTGATACACAGGTAAGCCAAGTGCTTTACCTTTTATATCCCAAAGTGCTGTATCAATGGCGCTCATCGCTGCATACACAACAGGGCCGCCACCTAAACCCCAAAAGCTTTCGCGTAACATACGCGACCATAACTTTTCGGTTTGAAATGGGTCGTGCCCAATTAAAAAAGCATCAGCCATTTCTTTTATCATTGCTGCCGCTGCGCTGTGGCCTAAATCGTAAGCTAAACCAGCTTCACCTACACCACTAATACCTTCATCGGTATGAATACGTACAAAAACCGGCGTCCAAGCTGGACGCTCTGGGCAATGAATATCAAATACTTCTACGCGATTTACTTTCATTAAAATTCCTTATTAGCCGCACAGGCTATTGTGCAAAACTGGGATCAAGTCGGTACGCTTTTCGTAACATGGCAGGCCACGCTAATTGCCCGCCTGTACTGCCGCTATGTACCACATTAGCTTGGTTATAAATATTGTCGATAATTGGCTGTGGCACCGGAATAACCTCTTGTGAACTGGCTTGTAATGCAAGCTGAATTTCGCAGGCACGTTGCAAGTCATAAAAACGCATAAAGGCATCGCCTACGGTTGGCCCTACGGTTAAGCCACCATGATTTACCAATAGCATATGATTGGTACTGCCTAAATCATCTTGTAATACTTTGCGCTCGTCATCATTTACAGCTAGCCCCTCGTAGCCATGGTACGACAGCGAAGGGAGCGAAAACATAGAATATTGGCTTAGTGGTAATAGGCCATTTTTTTGTGTCGCAACGGCAATGGTTTCTTTGGTATGTAAGTGAATAACACAGTGAGCATCTTCACGCACTTCGTGAATGGCGCTATGAATAGTAAACCCCGCAGGGTTAATACTAAACGGAGTGTCATCAATAATATTGCCGTGCAAATCAACCTTTACTAGGTTTGATGCGGTTACTTCGTCAAACGTTAAGCCAAACGCATTTACAAGGTAATGATCAGTCCCTGGTAAACGGGCCGATAGATGTGTGTATATTAAATCCCCCCAACGAAAATGCTCTACTAATCGGTAGCACGCTGCTAAATCTACGCGCAATTGCCACTCTTGCTCCGATACTTTATTTTTTAAATTTTGTTGGGGTAAATCAATCATAATCAGCCTTTTAAAATACGTACATCAACACAAGCACGAATAGATGTTTAGAAGTCTAAAGCAGTATTAATTTTATAGCAAACACAAACAAAACAGCCACACAAATGTGTGGCTGTTTACGCTGCGCTTTAATTTAAAACGATAATACGTTTTTAAACGCGGTGCTTTATTTTACCTTTGAAAGGTAGTCTGCAATTGCTTCAAACTCTTCGTCCGTTACTGTTGCAACCATTGCTTTCATTGCCGCGGTCATACCGTTACTACGTGCGCCCGATTTAATATCTTTCATTTGGGCCACTAAATAGTCTTTGTTTTGACCATTAATTTTAGGGTATGCGCCCATAATAGGTGCTTTACCTTCTGCGCCATGACATGTTTGACACATTTTTTGGGTGTAAAGGGCTTCGCCATCAGCAGCGGCGGCGTTAAACGAAAAACTTGCGGCTAAACTAATACCCGCGCCTACTATTAGTGCTTTCATCTTGCTCATTATATTCACTCTTCTTTTTGACGGTTAGAAAATAGTCTATTGATTGTAGTAAACAATCTAGTAAAAAGCATACGTATCAATTTACGTTAGGCGATCAAACAAACATGACTACGTTTTCAGCCATTGTTGTTAACTGTAGCAAACAATACTGAACAGACACTTACCATACTAAATCATCTGGTACTTCAAAGTCTGCATAGGGGTCGTCTTCGTCTTTTGGTTTGTTTTCAGGTTCAACATGAAAAACAATGTACTTTTCATCAACTTCTGCGACTTTACGCGCCGGCTCATCATCGAGTACGTAAAACTGCCCTTCCAGTACACAAATAGCTAAACGACCTCCCGATAACGCTTTTTGGGTTTTCTCGTTTACGTCTATCCCTTTTACTTTGTTATCGTAAGTAAAATTAAAGGTACGCTCACCGCGGATAGAGTCTTGGTTATGGTGCTCAAGTATTTGCTTAACACGAGCAACTTGCTCACGTTGCTTAAGCTCTTCTTGGCGCGACTGGTTAAGTTCTTCAGCCTTTTTTTGCTGCTCTAATTTAGTTTGCTGTATGTGCTTTTGCAGATCACTTGGGTTACTAGTAGCCCCCTTTTTTTGCTTTTTTTGTTGCTTACGTTTTTCTGACTTAGCAACTTTAGCTTTGTGCGATGTTGTTAACCCTGCTTGCAGCAATTGGTCTTGTAATGAACCCATGGCTTTGTTCCACTAAAAACTTATATTAGGTTTATTTTAATCACCAACGACTACAAATAACAGTGCTATTAGCATTAATCTAGCAAAGGGCTGAATATACACTTTGATTTAGCGCAATTGTTGATGATTTAACCTATGAAATATAAGCCATTTTTCATATACTTTGGCTAACTTATCAGCTTATATTTTAAGCCTAACAATGCGCTTTGCTCACTTACTTATTTGCTCGGTGTTTATATTTTTTGTGCTGTACGCACCTCAGCCTTTATTAAACTTATTTGCTAACGAATTTAGCGTGCCCCCAGCGCTTGCCGGCAGCTTAATGAGCGTAACCATGCTGCCTTTAGCAATAGCTCCTTTTATTTATGGGCTTTTTTTAGCCAAGCAAAACCCACTTGTTATTTTACGTATTGCTATGTTTATTTTAGGGGGGAGCTGCATACTGTTTACAGCTGCGCCAAGTTTTGAGCTATTACTTCTGGTGCGTTTTATACAAGGCTTAACTTTACCTGCCGCACTTACCGCGATGACAAGCTTTATTGGTATACGTTACAGCGCAAATGCCTTACAAAAAAATATGACCTTATACATAGGCAGTACCATAGCTGGAGGTTACTTTGGCCGAGTATTGGCTGCGTTATTTAGTGATGTGTGGCATTGGCAAAGTTTTTATTATGTTATTTCGTTTGTACTTATTGGCCTAGCTATAAATATAAAGCCTACGGGCTTTGTGATACCTGTTAAGCCAGCACATACGCCGCTAACGTATATTAAACAGCTAAAAGATGCAGCAGTATTAAAATTGTATGGTGCCGTTTTTTGTATGTTTTTTTGTTTTGCGGCCTTATTAAATTACCTTCCGTTTATTTTGCAACACACCTTTTTAATTACAAATACCCGCGATATAGGTTTAGTGTACAGCGGCTACTTAATTGGTGCTTTAGCCTCTATTGCCACACCTTGGCTTGCTAAAAAAGCGCCCTCGCCTTGGCATTTACTGGCTGCGTTTTTTATCGTGTATAACTTAAGCATAGTGTTACTTATAAGCCAGCAACTGAGTGTGTTTTTAATCGCGTTTACGATATTTTGTGCTGCTATGTTTGTTATTCACTCAAGTGCAGCCCCGCTTGTTAATAAGATTAGCAAGGCACCTGCAAGTGTAACAAATGGCGGGTATGTATCGTTTTATTACAGCGGCGGAGCGCTGGGTTCGTTATTACCAGGTATTGTTTATCAGCACTCA
The DNA here is from genome assembly GCF_005887365.1 of Pseudoalteromonas sp. S3785. Taxonomy (NCBI): domain Bacteria; kingdom Pseudomonadati; phylum Pseudomonadota; class Gammaproteobacteria; order Alteromonadales; family Pseudoalteromonadaceae; genus Pseudoalteromonas; species Pseudoalteromonas sp. S3785. Next base: position 45,511 of record NZ_PNCT01000013.1, read on the forward strand.
GGGCAAACTGCATTTATGCTTTGCTTACTGAGTGTGTGTTTTATTGGTTTAGTCTTAGTCACGTTAGGCTATCGAGAAGGTAAAAACATTACCCGAGGCTGATGCCCTGTATGCTCAAAAAATGTGTTTAAATCATTTTTTGTAAGCAGCCAAGTTTGGGTGTTTTCAAACGGGTGACAATGAAACAGCTCATTAAACCAAATATCTTGATCAAGCCACAAAGTGACCTTGCTTTGTTTGTCGTTTGCCAGGGCAAGCATAGACACACAGCCTGGTTGTACTTTTAAATACCGCGCTAGGCGCTCACTTGAAGCAAACCCCAACCGAGAAAGCCCTTGTTGCCTAGATAAGGTTTTTAAATCGAGTTGTTTGTCGTGTGCGGTGATCACTAAAAAGTGATTTTTTCCTTCATTATCACGCAAAAACAAATTTTTAAGTCGCGTACCTGGGCGTTCTACCATAAATGCATCAGCATCTAAACTGGTATGTAACGCAGGGTGTTCTATCACATCGTAATTTATACCTAATTGCGCTAACAGCTGCGCAAGCTTTGCTTTATCGGCCAACATACTACAAACAACGCCCTCTTAGCTGCACACTTAAATCTCGCCACAATACTTGTGTAATTTCGTGTTTATTTTCACAGTAGTTATTTTCACTTAGGGTTTCATTTAAAAACCTGACAGCTTCATCCTCCAGCTTAAGTTTTAATACACTAGAGTCTTCGAAGTGTTCTTGTTCTATGTAACGTTTTACATCAGAGCGGCTCGGTCTTTTTTCGCCTCGCCCGCCGTTATTTAAGTTTATGTTACTACGGTGCTTGGCCTTAACCGAAACAACATAAGCAAATACTCTATTACCCTGCTCATCCACGTTTTCATAAAACTGTTTGTTATTTATTTCATAAGGAGGCGCTTCATTACTTGCACAGCCAGCAAGCAGCAAAGCAAGTATACAGATACTTTTTTTCATTGTTTTTGTCGTTTCGCGAGGTATTTTTCTCGAGTCTATCAAAAATAAACGATAACAGTTAAATATTGCTAAAAAATACTTGACCAATTTTATAAAAATATTTAAAGTTCACCCCGCTTGGAACTCAGCAACCAAGTAATTACAACTATGTAATTTAGGAATGTGGGGCTATAGCTCAGCTGGGAGAGCGCCTGCCTTGCACGCAGGAGGTCAGCAGTTCGATCCTGCTTAGCTCCACCACTTTCCTACCATTCTATTATTTCCTATTTTTATCATCTTATTATTCTTCTATCTTTTGCACTCTCATTTTTATATTTGCTCATTCCTTGTTTGTTTAGTCTTTGTTGTCTATAAATTATCTCATCTGTAGCGTTCATACTTTTGGCTTAAACAATGGATATACCTAAACGCACCACGTTAAAAAAGCTTGCTGTCATTGGTTTAACTGCGGGCGTGGTTACCCATGTACCTTATGTGTTTGCCAGAAAAAAAATAACCTTAAGAGTGTTAGGAACGCATGTCACGCTGCAAGAGGCGATTCGTAAACAAGCAATGCTTGATTTGGGTATAAATATAGAGTTTTCCCCTGCAGGTAGCGCTGCCGTATTACAAAAAGCCTCCATGGACCCTAGCTCCTTTGATTTATACGAACAGTGGTCAAACAGTATTAATGTACTTTGGCGAGCAGGGACGATTCAAGCCATAGAAAAAAAACGACTAACCTACTTTAATGAAATAAATTCTCTGACTAAAACGGGTAAACTCACTCCCGAGGCCAAATTGGGCGCAGGCGACGCCCCTTATAAACTACTCAATGTACAAGAGGATGGCACACTAAGCGCAAACGAAAGCGATCATATTAGCTTTTTACCTTATGTACATAATGTTGACTCTTTTGGCTATAACACTGCCATGATTAAGCCTGGTATTGGTTATGAAACTGAAAGCTGGGGCTGGCTGCTGGATGATGCGCACCGAGGCAAAGTCGGCATTGTAAATGCACCCACAATAGGCTTGTTTGACCTGGCTTTGGCAGCACAAAGCAAAGGATTGATAACATTTAAAGATATTGGTGCGATTACTCGCTCTGAGCTTGACCGTTTATTTAGTATTTTAATTGACTATAAACGACAGGGGCATTTTGCGGGTTATTGGAACTCGGTGCCAGAGTCTATTGAATTTATGAAAAGCCAACGCGTGCATATTGAAAGTATGTTTTCTCCTGCTGTTGCCTCACTAAATAGTCAAAATATTAACGTACGATTTGCCGCTCCAAAAGAGGGCTACCGAGGCTGGCATGGGGTCATGTGTTTATCATCACAGGTTAATAATAACCAAAAAGATGCCGCATACGATTACATGAACTGGTGGCTTTCGGGGTGGGCGGGCGCATTTATTGCTCGCCAAGGATATTACATTAGTAACCCGCAGCGCTCAAAAGCAATGCTTTCACCAAGCGAATGGGATTACTGGTACTTAGGAAAGCCCACTTCGGTTAACTTGCTAAACACCCAGAAACAGGTCGCAGTAAAGGCCGGTGAGCAGCGAAATGGCGGTAGCTATTTAAAACGTTTAAGCAATGTAGCTGTTTGGAATAGCGTTATGCCTACTTACGATTACAGCTTACAAAAATGGTATGAGTTAATAAGCAGATAATGATAACCCGCTCAATAAAATCTAAAATAATAATTGCCTTATGCGTTTTAATTACCTTATTAATTTTGCAAAGTTACTTATTCAATTATTCGCAAAAGTCGCTTTTTGAGCTACAAAACGCGCAGCACAAAGCATTATTACAAAGTGAAGCTGTCACCCGCTTAGAAAACGATGTGATTTCTTTGCAAAGTCAAGCCATAGCTTATTTAGATCATGCTAATAGCAATACTATTGATAAGTTTAATATGCACTATAATGCTGCAAAAATGGATTTAGGCAGGCTTAGTAAACATATAGAAGAATATGATGAAAACTATCAAAACAATATAAAGCGCCTTAACGAGTACTTAAATAATTACCAAGATACGTTTAACCGGGTGGTCGCTAACAGAACTAAGCGAGAGCAGTTGTACCTTTCGCAGTTCAAGCAGCCTATTGACACGCTAAAGGCGCAACTTAATAAGCTGGAGAAAAGCACGTTTGGTAACAAACAGACAATAATAGTGAATATCCTTTTAACTATTAGCAATATAGAACAGGCAGCAAACAACTATTTACACAAGCCAAATTATGATGAAGCACAAAATGTGCAAGATAACCTAGCACACTTAAACACCCTGCTTGCGCGCATTGAAACCGCTAATACTATCCAATTTAATAATACTGACGAGCTTGAGCAAGCATATAGCCAATTAGTTATATTAACGCGCAGTTATACGTTTTCTATAAATGTAGTTTTAACTGGAATAGAAAACGAGCTCCTTTACCTAGCCGAAAAAATCAGAGCTATTGAGAAACAAAAGCTCACCCAAACAGAGCAGAAGCTAAGAGAGCACGTAATCAAAAGTACAGAGATGGGAAACCTATTTGCGGCTTTAATCTCTGTCATAATTACGATAATCACCTTTTTTATTTTTAACTCCGTCATTAAGCCTATCGCACAGTTAACCAAGCTGCTAAAAGATATGAGTAATGAAAAACAAGTTACACTTAATAGTAATACACACCATCAAAATGAAATTAACTCTGTTATTACCGCGGCCAATGCGCTGTATTTAAAAAATAAGCAAACAAAAGAGCTACTAGCAGAAACGCAAGCGCTTAATTCAAAAATGGAATCTATGAATAAAGAGCTTACACTGGCCATCACTCAAGCAAAAAATGCCAACCAAGCGAAAGGCGACTTTGTTGCTAATATGAGCCATGAGCTACGTACGCCCATGAATGGTATTTTAGGCATGCTACAGCTTTTACAAAGCAGCGCCCTGCCACCCAAGCAAAAACACTACGCCGATAAAGCCTTTTCAAGTGCCCAAAACCTACTACAAATTCTTAATAACGTGCTCGATTTTTCTAAACTTGAGTCTGACAAAGTCAAACTTGAATCAATCCCTTTCACTTTGCATACCGTGGTGTCTAATGTAAAAAATTTATTCTCGGTGAACGCTAAACAAAAAGGGTTGCGCCTTAATTTTGTATTGCATGTTGATGCAGGGCTAGAGCTGATGGGTGATCCGCTGCATTTAAGTCAAATTATTAATAACTGTGTAGGTAATGCAATTAAATTTACAGAGCGCGGTGAAGTAACAGTAACGATTGAAGCCACCACACAAAATGAACAGCAAATTCAATTGCGCTTTGGTATTAAAGACACTGGCATAGGCATGACCCCAGAGCAAACAGCATCCATTTTTGACTCGTTCTACCAAGGCGACTCGAGTACAACACGCAAATATGGGGGAACAGGGCTAGGCTTAACCATTTGTAAGCAGCTTACTAAGTTGCTAGGAGGCGAAATACAAGTACGCAGTACACCACAGCTAGGCAGTGAGTTTTACTTTACACTCCCATTTAAAATGACAAATAAAGAAGCACTTAAAAAACATGCGCTACTTATTAGCCCCGATAATGAGCAAATAAAATCACTCACCGCGTTGTTAAGCAACGCCGATATTACGGCAGAAATTACCCAAGAGCCGTTGCGTGCAATTGCAAAAATGTCTCAACCCAGTAACCCTTTTAATATTGTTATTATGTCGTTGCCGCATAAAGAGCTAAAAGATAATTTTATTTTGCAGCAACTGTACTTACAAAAACAAAAAAATAAACATAAGTTACTGCTTATTCTACTTATTAGCGATCAAGAACACCCACAATCAATCCCCGATAGCGACCATATTGATATTTTAACAATAGGCAATACCGATACTGAGTCACAGTTACTGCGTTTATTATTGCCCGAAACGACACAGCTTAAAGAAGGGGAGTCTTACCCACAATATACTGGTTATACTGCACTTACTGTAGATGATAACCCTGTAAACCAAGAGATTCTTGAAGCACTGTTAACTAAAATGAATATGACCGTTATCTCTGCAAATAACGGTGAAGAGGCCCTAATAAAAGTAGAAGAAAGTGCAATTGATATTATATTTATGGACATTCAAATGCCTGTTATGGATGGCTTAGAAGCCACACGTATACTACGCCAAAGAGGCTATACGCTTCCAATCGTTGCAGTTACGGCAGCTGTATTACCTAATGATAAAAAAGCCGCTATAAGAGCAGGCATGGACGACTTTTTAGTGAAGCCGCTGTTATTTGGCCTGCTTTGCAATACCGTAGAAAAGCATTTAAAAAAGGCCCAAACGCTGAGTACATTAAATCTCGCTGTAGCAAAGGATAACCTCGAAGATAATAATGAACTCATCAATTCAATCTTTTCTAAATTTGATAGTGACTATAGCCACTTTATGGAAACAACCTTAAAGCATTTAAAAAATAATGAGCATGAAGCATTAGTTAGAGAAATGCATAATTTAAAAGGCCTCGCTGGTACACTAGGTTTAGAGCGACTTGAGCAAAGCGCCAAAAAAATTGAATTAGAGCTGATAAATAACACTCACCCTGATTTTAGCGCTTTTAATGAACAACTGACCTTAGCACTTTATGCCATTAAACAGTTGCAAGTAACCAATACGTATAACCAGCAGTCCGACGCAATTAATTTAGAGCAAAGCCCAGATACATTAATTGATGAGGTATATTCTTTAGCGTTATCTGCTCGTCCTATTCCTAGTAAATTAATTAGAGCAGTTGAGCTTCAAAAATTCGAGCATTCTCATCCATTATTTAAGCTAAAAGAGGCAATTGATAACTTTAACTACGCTTTAGTAATTAAACTGATTGATAAATACAGAAATAACTATAAAAACTAGACAATTATGGCAACTATAAACTAACTTTAATGAGTAATTAAAGAATAAGGATTTAGTGTGCATTCAACCTTTCTTGCTAGCAATAATAAACCGGTAGTAAATCAACAGCGAAAACCTTTGATTCTCATAGTTGATGATGAACCTAGCAACCTACATGTACTAGTGGAAGGCCTACTTGCAGACTATGATGTACGCATTTCAACAAGCGGTGAGCAAGCGCTTGTATTTATAGAGTCAACCCGCCCTGATTTAATTTTACTCGATATTATGATGCCGGGCATGGACGGTTATGAAGTATGTAAAATACTTAAGGCAAAGCAAAATACCAAAGGCATCCCTATCATTTTTGTTACCGCTCTTACAGAAGAAGAATCTGAAGAGAAAGGCTTTGCCATGGGAGCTATTGACTATATCCATAAGCCTTATAAGTTAGCTTTGGTTAGAGCACGTATACGCACACACATTACTGCGCAAGGCATGTTAGACAGACTTATAGAAAAAAACTTTGATTTGCACGATAAATTATTAGAAATAGAGGCCCTTGCAAAAGAGTTAAGTCAGCGTGAAGAAGAGCTTAAGCAACTATCATCTAAACAAAAATTATTTTATCAAGCCCTTACTAGTACGGCCGATGGTGTTGTTATCACTAATAGCGAAGGGAAGATTATTGCTGTTAATCCATCTTTTTGTAGAATTACAGGCTATTGCGAAGCTGAATCACTGGAAATGGACTTAAAAGATATTAAGCAAAATAACCACCCAAGTATTAGCTTTGATGAAGTTTGGAAACACGCAAACGAAGCAGGTTACTGGAGCGGCGAGCTTGTAACACGACGAAAAAATGGGGAGCTCTACCCTGAGCTTTTAACACTTAGTATGGTTAAAAGCGAACAAGACACCAATATACATTACATCGGTGTATTTAGTGATATCTCCAGCGTGAAAGTAACACAGGAACGAATAGATTATTTAACGTGGCACGATGAGCTTACTAAGCTACCTAATCGTAATGGCTTTTTGAAACAATTAGAGCAACAGTTACAAGATTGCAGTAACGATAAAACGTGTGCCTATATTTATATTATCGATATCGACAGCTTTCACTCCATTAATGATGGTTTAGGGCTTTTAGCAGGAGATAATATTTTAAAGGAGCTTGCTCAGCGTATTCATGCCAGTTTAGATAAAAAAGATATTATTGCACGCTTAGGCAGTGATGAATTTGCAGCCTTATGTAGTGTAGATAAAGGTGTTGGACGCACACGTGCGCAATCAATAGCAGAGAGCAAAGCACAAGAGCTTTTACACGCAGTTAACCGCCCTTTTGACGTTGATGGGCAAGAAGTGAGCTTAACAATTAGTATAGGCACTTATATTTTCCCACGTGACGATGTTTGGGAAAGTGCGATTGAAACTATCAGAAATTGTGAAGCTGCCTGTTATAAAGCCAAAGAAAAAGGCGGAAACAGAGTTACATTTTTTGATACCACATTTGGTGAGCAAGCTAAACGACGCTTTGAGATTGAGCAAGATTTAAGAAAAGCCATCCCTCAAAATGAGCTATCTATATTTTTACAGTCACAATTTGATAGCAAGCAAACATTAAAAGGCGCTGAAGTTCTGTTGCGCTGGGAACACCCTCAAAAAGGGTTTATAAGCCCCTGTGAATTTATATCAATAGCCGAAGAATCAGATGTTATTTTTGAGCTGGATTGCTGGGTTACTACCCATGCGCTTAACTTACTTACCAAGCTTAAATATAACCATCCAAGTTTAAATATTTCGGTTAATATAAGCGGCCGGCACTTTCATGAAGCGCGTTTTTTAAACTTTATAAGCGAGCAAATTAAACGTGTTGATATTAATCCTCAGCAACTCACTATAGAAATTATAGAAGGGACGCTACTAAATCACATGGAAGCCGCCATTGAAGCTGTACACTGCCTTAAAAGGCTGGGCGTACGCGTATCGATAGATGACTTTGGTACTGGCTACTCAAGTTTAACGTATTTAAAGCAGCTACCCATTCATGAACTTAAAATAGATCGCTCATTTGTACTCGAAGCCCCCACTGATAACAACGATAAATTAATTATTGATATGATTGTAAGCCTTGGCAGGTTATTTCAGTTAGAAGTCGTTGCGGAGGGGGTCGAGAATCAATCGCACTTTGACTTATTACAAGAGTATCCGGAAGTTATCTTACAAGGGTACCATCTGCATCGACCTGAACCATTAAAAGATTGGTTAGAGAAACTAAGTCACACTGTACAAAATGCATAAAAAAACGCCGATTTAACAATCGGCGTTTTTTTCTTTAATTGTGGTTAATCACGCACTTGGCCTTCACCATTAACTAAATACTTTTCAGTGGTAAGTGACTCAAGACCCATAGGGCCATAAGCATGTAGCTTAGTTGTAGCTATACCAATTTCGGCACCTAAACCCAATTGCGAACCATCTGAAAAACGCGATGAAGCATTTACCATCACTACCGATGCATCAACACTGCGCTGGAAAAGCTCAGCCGCGGTGTCGTTTTTAGTACAAATAACCTCAGTGTGGTTTGAACCAAACTGTGCAATATGATCCACAGCAGCACTAAAACTTGGCACTACACGAATAGCAATTTCTAAATCTAAGTATTCTTCACCAAATTCGTTGTCGGCGAGAACTGTTGCATTATCGAAATATTTTGCCGCTTGCTCATCTGCATTAATTTTCACGCCTTCTTGGCGCAATACAACGGCACATAAATTTAAAAATTCGTCTGCGACGTCTTGATGAACCACAAGCCCTTCAAGCGCATTACATACGCCTGTACGCTGTGTTTTACCGTTTAATAGTAAGTTAAGCGCCACCTCTAGGTCGGCGTCTTTATCTACGTATAAATGACACACACCTTTAAAGTGCTGAATAACTGGAATAGTACTGTTTTCAGTTACAAAATTAATTAACCCTTCGCCACCACGTGGAATGATTAAGTCTATGGTGTCACGTTGCTGCATTAGCTCCATAAGCAAAGCACGGTCTGGGTCAGGAATAACTGAGATCAGCGCTTTAGGTAAGTTATGTTTTTCAAGTACTCCATGCATTACGCTCGCAATGGCTTGTGAGCTTTTAAGGGCTTCTTTACCACCGCGTAAAATAACACCGTTACCCGATTTAAAACACAATGCCCCTGCATCCGCAGTTACGTTAGGGCGCGCTTCGTAAATCATGCATACAACACCTAATGGCACACGCATTTTACGAATTTTAATTCCATTTGGGCGCTCTGTTATATCGCGTAACTGACCGACGGGATCATCTAAACTTACGATAACTTCAATACCTTCAGCCATGGCTTCAATACGCTCTTCGTTAAGCGTTAGGCGGTCAATCATTGAAGCGGCTAAGTTGTTATCGCGCGCTGCGCTCAAATCACTTTCGTTTTCTTTAATTATAAATGCTTTTTCTGCGCGCAGTGCTGCCGCCATTTCGGTTAACACTTGGTTTTTGGTCTCGGTGTCGAGTAAAGCAAGTATGTTTGCAGCTTTTGCTGCCTGGCGTGAAATATCCGTAATCAAACTCATGACTTCTCCAATAATGCGATATCTTTTTCTGAAATAACAGGACCAATAGAATCCTGCATTTTTTCACTAAATTCACTTTGCTCGTTATCTGCAATAAAGCTTAACAAGCAACTACTATAATTTGCGGTGGCTTTTGCTAAACGTGTGCCATCTTCACTTCTTACTAAAATGGTGTCGCCAATGGCAAACTCACCATGCACTTCCATTATTTCGTCGCCACGTATGCAACCGTTTTCACCTTCAAGAGACTCATCAAACGAGCCATCTACAACTACTTCACCTTGCTCATTCGCTGTATGCGTCATCCAGTGCACAGCTTCTTGCATTGGTTTTTCATAAGGAAGAAAGACACTACCGGGGTTATCTCCATCCAACAACCTATTAAAGGTCTCTTCTTTAAAACCATTGATAATGTATGTAGCAATACCGTGAGAAGTCGCTTTCTCTGCAGCTTCGATTTTGGTCTTCATGCCACCGGTGCCCACTGCGCTAGTAGCACATCCTGCCATAGCGTAAATAGACTCATCAATTGATTTTATTTCAGGCAGTAAAACTGCGTCTTCATGTAAATTTGGGTTTTTGTCATATAGCCCGTCAACATCTGAAAAAATCATTAATGCGTCGGCATCTGCAGCCGCTGCGACCATGGCTGATAAGTTATCGTTGTCGCCCACTTTTAAGTCATCGGTTGTTACAGCATCATTTTCATTAATAATGGGTAGAACACCATGCTCTAGCAAGGTAAAAATAGTTTCACGAATACTTTCATAGCGTTCACGGTCACGTAAGTCACCGTGCGTTAATAATAATTGCGCTGACGGAAAGTCAAAAAAGCGATCCCACATAGCCATCATTTCGGTTTGCCCTGCCGCTGCCATCGCTTTTTTCATGACAACTGAACGTGGAATGTCAGATGGGAATAAGTGTGAGCCTGCAGCGACAGAACCTGAAGATACTAAAATCACCTCAATACCTCGAGCGCGGCAGCGAACAATAAATTGCGCAATGGTTAATAAATAGCGTGAGCGGCACCCATCTTGATCAGGCGCGATTAATGCACTACCAACTTTTAAAACAATACGACGCCAATTTAACTTTTGCATAAAATCTCAACTTTCCATTTTATCTACATTCACACTGTGTGAACTAAAATTAGGTAATTGCGTAAATAGCACGCAATTTCGAATAGGTTTTCATACACTTTTTAAACGCACGCAAACACACGACCTAAAATTGCTTTTAGGTTTGTAAAGACATGAAACAGCACCAACCAAAATGAATGGAGGCCTATTAAATATAAAGATAAAAAGTGTTGTTTATGTATCGCTGTAAAAAGCTGTGTGTGGCTTTTTTGTTAACAACATACATAGAGCCTCTAAAGTCAGATACACCAACAGATAGGGTGATGACTCAAGGACCGAGATTTAGCCGCCACGATGGGAGCTAAACATTGAAAGTAATAGTTCAACTCAAACATTTATTTACTTAATTACTTAAATAAACATGCTTGAAAAAACCATACCAAGATATTCAAAAATACAATAGCTACTAATTTAACGCTAATAACAGCATACATTACTATTATCACAGACCAAATATGACGTTAGTATTAATATTTAACGCGGTCTTGAAAATTATAATTAGATGACTAATTGTTTGAACTCTAAATATAATACGATATTTCGATAGACAAAATCAAGGCTAAAAATCACTCTAATGTGTACCCAGCTCTAGCACAATATAAATTAGTCATTTAAAATCAATCGCTTATATTTATTTTCACGCTTTTATTCATTTTTTATAAATAAATCAATAAGTTTAACCTACAATTTTTGTATTAAGCGCTAATATTTTATTAGCAAATTAAACATTTCACGTGTATACCCCTGTATTAATATTTAACAAAAGTTATACTTTTCATATTGTGATAAATAAGGAATTCTTAATTTATGTCAGCAATTTATATAGCCGGTATCGCACTTTGTTCAGTGCTTGCCCAATGGGTAGCGTGGGCATTTAAAGTACCCGCTATCTTGTTCTTATTGCTTACCGGTTTATTGCTAGGACCGTTTAGTGGTGTATTAGACCCAGATGCTTTACTTGGCGAATTGTTATTTCCTGTGGTGTCATTGAGTGTTGCTGTGATTTTATTTGAAGGCGCTCTCACTTTGCACTTCAGAGAATTAAAAGGCATAAGTAAGGTCGTTCGTAACCTGTGCTCTATTGGCATGATCACCACTTGTGTGGTGATAAGCTTAAGTGCCTATTGGCTACTCGAACTCAACTGGCGAGTTGCTGCTGTATTAGGGGCCGTACTTGTTGTGACAGGCCCCACAGTAATTGCCCCTTTACTTAATTCGATGCGCCCAACTCAAGATATTGATCGGATATTACGATGGGAAGGCATTGTGATTGACCCAATCGGTGCCCTTTTTGCTGTACTTGTATTTGAAGCAGTTATGCTAGTAGGCCAAGGAGAAGTACTTAGCCATACTATTGTTGCACTTGTTAAAACAGTCGGCGTTGGGCTGTCTATAGGTATTGTTGCTGGGTGGATCACCACACAACTTATGCGCCGTGAATGGCTCCCTTTTGAACTCCATAAGTTTGGCATACTTGCATTAGTACTTATTAGTTTTTCGGTCTCTAATCATTTAAGCCACGAGTCAGGGTTGTTGGCGGTTACCGTATTTGGTATTTGGCTTGCCAATCAAAACGATTTAGAAATCGATTCTGTATTGGAGTTTAAAGAAGACTTATCGATGATTTTAATATCATCACTGTTTATTTTACTTGCTGCACGCCTGCAGCTTTCTGACTTGATGATGTTAGATAGCGACGTATTTATATTTTTAGCCGTGGTGTTATTTATAGCGCGTCCATTGTGTATTGCTATATCTACTTTTGGTACTGACTTACCAATGAAGTCACGCTTGGTACTATCATGGATAGCCCCAAGAGGTATAGTTGCTGCTGCGGTTGGGTCGGTGTTTGCATTAAGCATGATGGAAGCAGGCGTAGCTGATGCTGAAAAAATGGTGCCGTTAATATTCACTGTTATTATTATTACTGTGGTGCTCCAAAGCTTAACCGCTATTCCGGTTGCTAAGCTATTAGGTGTGCGCCAGCCTTCCCCAAACACTATTCTGATTATTGGTGCAAACCATGTATCGCGCGCTATTGGTAAAGGCTTGCAAGAGCAAAGTATTCCAGTTCACTTATCAGACCCCGCATGGGAGAACTGCAAAATGGCGCGTATGGATGGCCTTGCTTGTTATTACGGTAACCCACAGTCAGAGCATGCTGAGCGTTACTTACCGCTCACAACAATAAGAACGGTATTAGCGCTTTCACCTAACCGCCACCATAATGCGCTTGGTGTACAATATTTTTCTCATTTATTAAATGAAAAAAATGTATTTTCATTGCGCTCATCTACCTCACATGCAAAAGCGAACAAAGACAGTGCAACATTCCTATCTAGGCAAATTTTGTTTGGTGAAGATGGTTCATACGCTCGCTTAAGCAGCATTATCGCTAAAGGTGGCAAAGTAAGCGCTACACGTATTTCAGAAGAGTTTGATTGGGAGAAATACCAAGAGATGAACCCTGAAGCGATACCACTGTTTATTTTAAAAGGTGATAAAGACAACGACGAAGATACGCCAGTTAAGCTTCGCCCATTTACCAGTAATATGGAAAAGCCACCGCAAGAGGGAGAGCGTATATTTGCACTTCAGCCCCCAAAAATGTCAGTGTTAAAAGACCCAGCTAAATCAAAAGGCAAAGAGGAAAGCTAGCCACTTATAGTTATTACACAAAAGCCCTAATTAATCATTAGGGCTTTTTATTTTATAAAAATGGTGTGTATTATTTGGCCCTTACATGGGTAACCGGGCGCGGGCCACAACACTATCTGGCATTTTTTGCGCTAGTAACTTAAGTGCACGCTCAATTTTTTTATGGGTGGCTTTATCTGCTACCGTGGTATTAAATAACCAGCGGTACGCATCTTCAAAGTCACGTGGGCTTCCATAGCCTGAATTAAAAAGCTTAACCAATCTTAGCTGCGCTTTTAGGTTCCCTTGAGCTGAAGCCTCCCGCAAATAGGTAATGGCCATAGCTTTATCTTGCTGTACTAAGCGGCCAGTGTCGTAATAACGCCCAAGCTGCTCTAGCGCAGCCGCTAGGCCTTGCTCAGCCGCTTTACGCATGTAGTACACACCTAACTCTACATTGCGTTCAACACACACGTTATAAGCCAGCATATCACCATATAAAAATTGGTAAGAAGGCAGTGCCATTTTATTGGCCCTTGCCTCTATATCTTGCACTAACTGGCAATCATCTGCCTTCACACGCTGTAAATGTGTATTTTTGTTTATTAGTGCGATTAGCTCCGACTCGGTATAAAGCGGCACCGCAGCGGGTGTTTCTTCAGCTAACACATTGCTACTGATAGATAAAAGTAACGGAGCGAGCAAAGACGCTAATAAAGTATTACAGGTAGATAGGCGCATGTTTACCACGTATAAAATAAAACTTATCAAATAATATACAAAGATCGTTCCAAGGTGAATTTTAGGCATAAAAAAAGCTGCAAAAGCAGCTTTTTTTATATTAATGGTAATTAAGCAAACGGGTTGCGAAGTACCATTGTTTCTACACGATCTGGGCCGGTAGAGATAATATCAACAGGTACACCTGTGATTTCTTCGATACGCTTGATGTAGTCAATCGCAGCCTTTGGTAGGTCTTCGAGGCTAGTTACGCCTACTGTATTTTCAGACCAACCCGGCATCTCTTCGTATACTGGTGTTACTTTCTCGTAACCCTCAGCAGCTAATGGCGTTACATTAGTCACTGTGCCATCTTCTAGCTGGTAACCAGTACAGATTTTAAGTGTTTCTAAACCATCTAACACATCTAACTTAGTTAAACAAAAACCTGAGATGCTGTTGATTTGAACTGCACGGCGCATTGCCACTGCATCTAACCAACCGGTACGGCGTAAACGACCTGTTGTCGCGCCAAACTCATGACCTTTATCGCCTAAGTGCTTACCTACTGGATCTTGTTTTTCAAGGCCATCGTAAAGCTCTGTAGGGAAAGGACCAGAACCAACACGTGTAGTGTACGCTTTAATAATACCTAGCACGTAATCAAGGTTTAATGGACCAAAGCCAGCACCAGTCGCAACACCACCAGCAGTGGTATTAGAAGATGTTACATAAGGGTAAGTACCGTGATCGATATCAAGTAATGTACCTTGTGCACCTTCAAATAAAATGTGTTCACCCGCTAAACGTGTCTGATCTAAAAGCTCAGTTACATCAACAACCATTGCTTTTAAGATGTCTGCAACAGCCATTGCATCATCAAACGTCTTTTGGAAATCAACTGCATCTACTTTGTAGTAGTTAACTAAAGTGAAGTTATGGTATTCAAGTACTTCTTTTAGTTTAGCTGCAAATAATTCTGGATTGAATAAATCACCTACGCGTAAGCCGCGACGGGCTACTTTATCTTCGTACGCAGGACCGATACCACGGCCTGTTGTACCAATTGGTTTGTCGCCGCGAGCAGTTTCGCGAGCTACATCTAATGCAACATGGAAAGGCAGAATTAACGGACATGCTTCGCTAATTAAAAGACGCTCACGTACAGGTACGCCACGCTCTTCTAACATGCCAATTTCTTTCATTAGCGCTTCTGGTGATAAAACCACACCATTACCAATCACACATTTAACATTGTCACGTAATACACCCGATGGAATAAGGTGTAGAACTGTCTTTTCACCGTCAATAACTAAAGTATGGCCCGCATTGTGACCACCTTGGTATCGAACTACTAAAGATGCTTTGTCTGTAAGGAGATCAACAACCTTACCCTTACCTTCGTCACCCCATTGGGTGCCTAATACAACAACGTTTTTACCCATTGTAAATTCACTTCGAGAAAATTAGGACGAGATTTTACCAGAAAACTAAAGTAAAGATCACCCCTGTTCAGCTTATTTTTTCTGCGCGTATTTTTTAGGCCATCATACTTTTTAAATAATCACATATATAACAGCCATTTAAACTTTCAAATTATACTTAACAAAAAGCCCCGCATAGGCGGGGCTTTATAGCTTTAAATGATTAAGGCATCGCTTATTGCGCTGCAGCGCCTTTCATATATTTAAAGAAGTCGCTGTCAGGTGAAAGCACCATCACGTCTTGCTTATCTTTAAAGGTCTTTTTATACGCCTCTAAAGAACGAACAAAACCAAAGAACTCTGGATCTTTGTTGTATGCTTTAGCATAAATAGCAGCAGCTTCTGCATCACCTTGACCACGTACTGAGCGCGCATTACGCTCAGCATCAGCAAGCATTACCGTTACTCGGCGGTCAACATTAGCACGAATTGTTTCTGCTTTTTCTTGACCTTCCGAGCGATGCTCTTTTGCAACAGCAGTACGCTCAGCGCGCATACGTTGGTAAATAGAGCTACTCACTTCTTGTGGTAAGTTAATTTGCTTAACACGCACGTCAAGTACTTCAATACCTAACTCGCGTGCACTTTCAGAGGCTTGTACTAATGCCTCTTCCATTAGCTCACTACGCTCACCTGATACAATCTCGCGAATAGTACGCGTACCAAAGTTAGTACGCAGACCATTATTAACTTTTTGCTTTAGTAGTGTTTCAGCATATTGCTTATCACCACGAGCACGAAGGTAAAATGCGCTAAAGTCGTTTACGCGCCATTTAACAAACGAATCAACAATTAAGTCTTTTTTCTCGCTTGTCACAAAGCGGTCTGGTGTGCCATCTAGCGTTTGAATACGTGCATCAATACGACGTACTTGGCTAAAAAATGGTACTTTTAAATGAAGGCCTGGGCTGTATACAACGGCTTTGTCTTCACTGTCTTTTTCAACCTTGCTAAATAGCAACACGATTGCTTTTTGCCCTTCAGGTACTACAAATACCGCAGAGAAAGACATAACAATGGCAGCTAATAGTATGACTAAACTAAAGTTTTTCATGACGCTTATCTCCCGTTATTGTTAAAGCGATCGCTGTTAAAACGGTCGTTACCGCTGTTCACAGTGCTGTTACGTGATGTATTTACTTTGTTACGTAAATCTTGAATATCACTTGAGCTTGGTAAAGCTACACGTGTTGCAGTGCCTTGCTTTTCCATAATTTTATCAAGTGGTAAGTACATCATGTTGTTACCGCCTTTAACATCAACAATGACTTTAGAGCTACTACCTAGCACTTCTTCCATTGCATCAATGTATAAACGTTCACGCGTTACTTCTTTAGCTGCTTGATATTCAGGTAATAGCTTTTCAAAACGAGCCACTTCACCTTGCGCTTCGAGTGTAATGCGTTCTTGATAACCTTCTGCCTCTTGCGTCATACGTGTTACTTGACCACGCGCGCGCGGTTCAATTTCACGTGCATAAGCTTCGGCTTCACGGATGAAACGCTCTTCATCTTCTTGTGCGGCAATCGCGTCATCAAATGCATCTTTTACTTCAGTCGGCGGACGCGAATCTTTAAAGTTCACATCGGTCACAATTAAACCTAAGTTATACGGTTCGATGATTTTATTAAGCTCATCCCACGTATTTTGACGAACGACTTCACGGCCATTAGTCAGTACTTGGTCCATTTTTGCATGGCCAACAACGTAACGTAGTGCGCTATCAAGCGCCTCTTCTAAGCTATTATCAGCATTGGTTACACTAAACTTGTAAAGATACGGGTCAATAACACGGTATTGCACTTCAAACTCAACGCTTACTACGTTTTCATCTTCAGTAAGCATAAACCCAGATGCAGATAATGAACGCACAGCTTCAATATCTACCGGAATAACCGTTTCAATAAAGGTCATTTTCCAGCGTAAGCCTGGCTCTGCAATACGGTCATACTTACCAAATTGCAATACCACACCACGTTCGGCTTCTTTAACCGTATAAATACCACTTAACGCCCACACAATTGCGGCGATAATGAGGATAAATGAAATACCGGCTCCGCCAAGTCCACCGCCACTATTATTGCCGGATTTTTTACCGCCAAATAAGCCGGCTAACTTGTTGCTAAACTTACGGAACACCTCGTCTAAATCAGGTGGGCCTTGATCACGTCCGCCTTTATTGTTCCACGGATCTTTGTCATTGCCATTATTACCCGGTTCATTCCAGGCCATAGCTATACTCCATTGTTATCTAAATAAATTAGGAAATTGTGTTAAATCTATCAAATCTACCGCGTTTCTCATACAAAAACCGACATTTATATACCAATTTTTAATCGCGATTGATAAAACCTTCAATTTCAGGACCAAACTCTTTAATTAATCGGTTCCACTCAACCATAGGTAAACGTACATCTAACAACCAGTTACCTTGCTCATCAAAGCGCTCTTCATGGACTGCACTTAAGCTAAATAAAGACGCTCTTAATCGGCCATATTGAGGAGCAAGTAATAACGTATCGCTAAACATTTTCTTAGCAAGCAGGTCACTTATTGCTTCGCTAAGTAGCTCACACCCTTCGCCGGTTTGTGCAGATAACCATACTCTTATAGGCTGCCCTTGGTCATCCCGATCAATTCGTGGGCTTACATCATCAAGCGCATCAATTTTGTTATAAACTAATAATTGCGGTACTTCATCGGCTTCAATCTCTTTTAAAACCGATTGTACTTCCTCTATGTTTTCACGTCTGCGCGGGTCTGCAACATCAATTACGTGTAATTGAAGGTCGGCTTCACGCGTTTCTGTTAGCGTTGCTTTAAAGGCTGCCACTAAGTCATGCGGCAAATGACGAATAAATCCTACTGTATCGGCCAAAATAACCGAACCAACATCACCAATATCTAATTTACGTAGTGTTGGGTCCAACGTCGCAAAAAGCTGATCCGCTGCGTATACATCTGAGTCAGTAATACGGTTAAACAGGGTTGATTTACCTGCATTGGTATAGCCTACAAGCGACACCGTAGGAATTTCGTTGCGCGTACGCGCACGTCTACCCTGCTCACGCTGTACAGCGACTTTGGCTAATCGGGCACGAATATTTTTAATGCGCGCGCGCAATAAGCGTCTATCGGTTTCAAGCTGTGTTTCGCCTGGACCTCGTAAACCTATTCCCCCTTTTTGGCGCTCAAGGTGAGTCCATCCTCGGATTAATCGAGTAGACATATGCCTAAGCTGAGCAAGCTCTACTTGTAGCTTACCTTCGTGGGTACGGGCTCTTTGGGCAAAAATATCAAGAATAAGTGTTGTTCTATCAAGTACACGACATTGGCAAACGCGCTCTAAATTACGTTCTTGAGACGGACTTAATTGATGATTAAAGATGACAACATCTGCATTGTGGATTTTGACAATCTCAGCTATTTCTTCTGCTTTACCGGTACCGACGAATAGTTTCGGATGTGGTGCTTGGCGGCTGCCTTGCACAACCGCCAAACTACTAACACCAGCAGAAGATACCAACAACTCTAATTCATGAAGATCTTCACGATCGCCATCTTTAGGTAAGTCGATATGAACTAAGACTGCCTGTTCGCCGGATTCATAGCGGTCAAACAAGCATTACGCTCCTAATTAAATATTTCCTGGTTCTTGCTCTTCAGTGTCATCGCTCCCTTGAACACCTTGGAAGTTGACTGCACGAGCAGGTACAACTGTTGAAATTGCGTGTTTATACACCATTTGGTTTACAGTGTTTTCAAGTAAAATAACAAATTGGTCAAATGACTGAATTTTACCTTGTAATTTTATGCCATTTACCAAAAAGATTGATACTGGAATGCGCTCACGACGTAGTGCATTCAAAAATGGGTCTTGTAACGATTGGCCTTTTGCCATGTTATTGTTCCTTCGTTCTAGGTGTTATTATAATTTAAGTAGCTGAACTTATTTAATTAAATAATTAGCAACTACTACTAGCTTAGCGAACTTACTACGCGTTGCAAGTTTTCTTCATCGCCTGTTGTTAACCACGTAACATCAGGCCAACTCCGTAACCACGTTAGCTGGCGTTTTGCCAATTGACGCGTTGCAGCAATGCCGCGAAAAACCATCTCATCATGGTCTACTTCACCCGCAAGGTAATCCCACATTTGTCTATAACCTACACAACGAATAGAAGGCATATTGGGGTGTAAATCCTTACGTAGATATAGGGTCGAAACTTCTTTTTCAAACCCCTGCTCTATCATTATTTTAAACCTTTTTTCAATTCGCTGATGCAATTCACTGCGATCATCAGGCGCAATCGCAAATTGATGAAAAGTATAAGGTAACGCTGGCTGCTTTTGCTTTTGCAATTCCGTCATTGTTTTACCACTAATACGGTAAACTTCCAAAGCTCGATTTATTCTTTGTGAATCATTTTCACTTATTTTGTCGGCCGCTTGCGGATCAACTTTAGCAAGCTCTTGATGTAAGTGTGGCCAGCCAAATTGTTTTGCTTGCGCTTCAAGCTCTGCTCTTACTATTGGGCAAGCCTCTGGCAGTGGCGATAATCCATCAATTAAAGATTTAAAATACATCATGGTGCCGCCCACCAACATAGGTACTTTACCTTGTTGATGAAATTCATCAATTTTTTTTATCGCATCACGTCTAAAATCAGCAACTGAATAAGTTTCACTCGGGTCGAGCAAATCTATTAGGTGATGCGGAGCACGCGCAAGTTCCTCTGCATCGGGCTTTGCCGTACCTATGTCCATACCTTTATACACTAACGCTGAATCAACGCTGATTATTTCCGTATTTAAGTGCTCACACAGTGAAATTGCCAATGCTGTTTTACCAGCTGCGGTTGGGCCCATTAAAAATATGACCGGTAAATTGCTCAACACGGGTACCTTAATTTAATTGCGTTAAATAGTGTTCTAGATCTATTTTAACTGCTTTTTCTTTTAAACGTTCAATTGTTTGCGGATTATTTTGTAAGCTAATTTGTAATTCAATAAACGCATTACTTTCATAAAAGCGTTCTGGTACGCAACTAAGTTGCCATGACAGCCATGCTTGTAAGTCCTCTAGCTGCGCTTTACATGCGCCAAGTAGACTTTCAATTGCAGCAGAAACATCGAGTAAATATAAACAAGTCGGTAGCTTTTTAACCATCACAAACTGTTTTTCAATAACTAACTCAAAACCCAATAAAGTAAACCACGACTGTTGCTGAGCGATTAGTTCGCAGTCAGCTTTTTCAAGGTTAACCCTTACTGGTAATAGCAAGGCTTTGCCCTCTAAATTACCCAGCTCTTTTATTTGGCCATGCCAATAATCTACAAGTGCATGCTTATAGTGCGCGCAAAATAATTGTCGCTGCTGAGTAAATACACACACACCTTTATTTACATTTAATACCTGCACACTTTTAAATGTGTGTGTAGCGCTCTCATCAGTTAACAGCTGCGAGGGTATACTATGATTAAAATGTGCTGCTTGTTGTTCACTTACCCCTTGATAAAATGCATTGACATCGTGATAACTTGAAGCGCTTTGTTTAGGCTGAGAAGCCCTCCCTGCACTGGCTCCGCCTGAGCCCATAAGATTAGAGGAAGGACGACTAGAAAAGCCACTGCTTTGTGAATCTATTGGCTGCAACGGTGACTTAGGGTAATCATACCCTTGCTGAACTGTCTGGTTATTAGCTACATGACTTGGCTGCTCAATAAACGCTGAGGATTGGTAATCGTCTGTGGGCGCTTGATTAGTTGCAAATTCACCTTGTAAAGGCACAACTACTTGCTTAATCGCCTGCAATATAAAATCGTGCACTAACCGGCCTTGATGAAAACGCACCTCGTGCTTAGCGGGATGAACATTTACATCTACCTGTCGTGGGTCAATATCAATATAAATAACAAAACCTGGAAGCTCTTGCGCGCCACTTACTTCTTCAAACGCCTGACGAATAGCGTGTAAAATTAGCTTATCGCGCATCATGCGGTTATTTACATAGGTATATTGCGTGGTATTTGCTGACCCCACCGGCAATACCCAACCATGCAGCTGTAAACCACTTTCACCAGATTGAATATGTAATCCTTGCTCGGCAAACGCTTTACCTACAACTTGCGCAACCCGAGTAATAGCTTGATCAGGATCGGTTTTAGCACGGTACTGCCTAACCACCTTTTGGTTATGCGTCAGTGTAATCGACACATCAAAACGACTCAGTGCAATACGTTTTATCAGCTCATCTATGTGGCTAAATTCGGTTTTTTCGGTGCGTAAAAACTTGCGCCTTGCTGGGGTGTTAAAAAATAAATCTTTAACTTCTATTGTTGTGCCATCTGGGTGAGCTACGGGCTTTACTTGCACATCCATATCGCGGCCCTGTGCAAACGCTTGCCATGCGGCATCTTGTGCTTTGGGCTTTGAGCAAAGCGTTAAACGCGATACCGAACTAATAGATGCAAGCGCTTCACCTCTAAAACCTAAAGAGCAAATGTTTTCTAAATCATCAAGCGATTTAAGTTTACTTGTTGCATGGCGTGAAAGCGCTAGCGTTAACTCATCTTTACCAATACCTGAGCCATTATCACGAATACGAATAAGCTTGTGACCACCACGCTCTATATCTATTTGCACACGCGTAGCGCCGGCATCTAAGCTATTTTCTACCAGTTCTTTAACCACTGAAGCCGGGCGTTCAACCACTTCACCTGCCGCTATTTGGTTAGCGAGTCGTGCAGGTAATATTTCAATACTCATAAGGCCCCTAATACATGTACAGGTTTAATAAGCATCAACTCTGCGGTATGTCCAGCTCTTGACCTATGAACAAGGTGTTTGAGCGTAGTTGATTAACTTGTTTTAATTTGGCTACCGATACGCCATAGCGACTCGCTAATAAGCTTAGCGATTCACCTGGGCGAACTTTATGCTTTGTTGGATACTGCGATTTAAGCTTTGCAAATAACGAATCATCAGGTGGGTTTTTTAAGTAATAATTTTTTATAGACGTAAACATGGCTTTTGCTAAGCGTTCTTGGTGGTTAGCGCTTTTTAACATACGCTCTTCACGGGGGTTAGAAATAAACCCTGTTTCTACCAAAATAGATGGAATATCTGGCGACTTTAATACAGCAAGACTTGCATGTTGTGGATCTTTTTTATGTAATTTAGCTACTTTTTTTAGCTCTTTGACCACTTCTTCGGCCACACTAAGCCCTGTTTTCATTGAGTGGTCCATCGACATATCAAGCAGGGCTTGCGCAAGGTATTTTTCGTTAGCGGCATCTTTAATTACATCGGCTGCACCACCTAAAAGCTCTGAGTGTTTTTCTTTATCTTCTATCCATTTACCAATCTCAGAATTAGCGCGACCCAGCGATAAAACCCATACCGAAGCACCGTTAGGCCCTGGGCTGGTAAAGGCATCGGCATGAATTGACACTAAAAAGTCGGCTTTTTTCTGGCGTGCTCGGCTGGTGCGGGTATTAAGCTTAACAAAGTAATCGCCACTTCTTACCATGCGCGAAATCATGCCACGTTCGCCGTCAATCATACGCTCTAAACGTTTAGCTATTTGCAACGTAATGGTTTTTTCATACGTGCCTGAGGGACCAATAGACCCTGGATCTTCTCCACCGTGACCCGCATCAATTGCAATAACAATGTCTCGTTCTTGGCTTAACTGGCGCTTTTTAGCTGCTTTTTGGGCAGGTGTAGTGCTTACTGCGGGTTCACTTTTATTATACAAATCCACAACTAGCCTGTTTTTGTACGGGCCAGTAGGTGCCAATGCAAAAATAACCGGCTTAATGGGCGCAGTTAGCTCAAAAACAAAACGTACGCTTTGCTTATTTTTAGGCTTAGAGTAACGTAATTTGCTAACAATTTTATGCTTAGAAGGAATATTCGGTAATACTTTTAACCCTTTGGTGTTTTCAAGGTCTACAACTAAACGGCTTGGGTTTTTAAGCATAAAGTAGCTGAAATCGGGCTTGTCATCTAAATCAAATACCACCCGAGTGCTATCTGGTGAGGGCCACACCCGTACACTATTAATTGTATTTTGTGCCCACAGCGGCAGGCTCATAGCGAAAGCTATGAAACAAATAAAAAGTTTAACTACACCTCGATTCATTTTAACTACCATTGCCTTAACTATTTATTGTTATGAAAGTGAATACATTGATCCACTATTAATTTATTCACCAAGGTTTAGGCTATTGAGTTTTTCAACAATTGCTACTCCACGCTCACTAGCACTGTTTATTGCAATTTTACGCTCATCACCAACATAACTTAAGGTAATATCTAAATCGGGAACGGGTATAAAGTCGCCGCCTTTTTCTGGCCACTCTACAACACAAATAGCCTGCTCAGAAAAGTAATCTCTTATACCCATGTATTCAAGTTCTTCAGGATCGCCTAACCGGTACAAGTCAAAATGATACACATTAGCACGTACCAGTTCGTATGGCTCTACCAGCGTGTAAGTTGGGCTTTTTACCTTACCTGAGTGTCCAAAGCCTTGAACTACACCACGCGTAAATGTTGTTTTACCTGCACCTAAATCACCGTGTAAATAGATCACTGCGCCTTGCTCTATAATAGCAGCCAGTTTGTTACCTATAGCTACTGTGGCAGTTTCATCATGTAGGTGAGCTTTAAAACTACGCGTCATGGTTACCTCAAAAATTTACTAAAAGCGCATCTTTGCTAATCATACCAGAATATTTCTTGAAGGCGATAAATTGGCGTTTTAGGCATAAAAAAACCGGCCTAAGCCGGTTTTAATTAACTGTGGCTTTATAGCCCTAGTTTTTTCTCAAGGTAGTGAATATTTGTACCACCACTTTGGAAGTTTTCGTCTGCGAGAATTTTCTTATGTAATGGCGTATTTGTCTTAATGCCATCGATAACCAATTCGTTCAACGCATTACGAGCACGGGCAATTGCTACATCACGGTTTTCACCGTAAGTAATAAGTTTACCAACCATCGAATCGTAATGTGGAGGCACTGTATAGTCAGCATAAATATGGCTATCCCAACGAATGCCTAAGCCACCTGCAGGGTGAAAACGCGTAATTTTACCAGGCGACGGGATAAACGTTTCAGGATCTTCTGCGTTGATACGACACTCAATTGCATGCCCGCGAATAACTACGTCATCTTGCGTGAAAGACAGCGGTTGCCCTGCAGCAATTTTTAGCTGCTCTTTTATTAAGTCAACACCGCTTACCATTTCTGTCACTGGGTGCTCAACTTGAATACGCGTGTTCATTTCAATAAAGTAAAATTCGCCGTTTTCGTATAAAAACTCAAACGTACCCGCACCACGGTAACCAATTTCGATACATGCACGTGTACAGCGCTCACCAATAAATTTACGCACTTCTGCCGTTATACCTGGCGCAGGGGCTTCTTCAACTACTTTTTGGTGGCGACGTTGCATAGAACAGTCACGCTCACCTAAATGAACAGCATTACCTTGTCCATCCGCAAGTACCTGAATTTCAATATGGCGAGGGTTTTCAAGGAATTTTTCCATGTAAACCATGCTATTACCAAAGAACTGTTTTGCTTCTTGTTGAGTAAGTGCGATTGAATCAATTAATTCAGCTTCGCTACGTACTACACGCATACCACGGCCACCACCGCCACCAGCGGCTTTAATAATTACCGGGTAACCAATGCGCTTTGCAATTTGCATGTTGCGTTCTTTGTCATCCGATACTGGACCGTCAGAACCAGGTACACATGGTACACCGGCTTTGCGCATTGCATTGATTGCCGATACTTTATCGCCCATAAGACGAATAGTGTCGCCTTTTGGACCAATAAATACAAAGCCGCTTTGCTCAACTTGGTCAGCAAAATCTGCATTTTCTGAAAGAAAACCATATCCTGGGTGAATAGCTACAGCGTCTGTTACTTCAGCAGCCGCAATAATACGCGGGATATCTAAGTAACTTTCAGAGGCTGGAGGTCTACCGATACAAATGGTTTCATCTGCAAGTAATACGTGCTTAAGATCGCGATCCGCCGTTGAATGCACAGCAACCGTTTTGATCCCAAGCTCTTTGCAGGCGCGCAATACGCGAAGTGCTATTTCACCTCGGTTTGCAATGACTACTTTATCTAACATAAGAGTTGGCCTTTAGGTTACTAAATTATTCAATGATGAATAGAGGTTGATCAAATTCTACTGGTTCGCCATTTTCAACTAAAATAGCTGTCACTGTACCGGCTTTATCTGACTCAATTTGGTTCATCATTTTCATTGCTTCAACGATACATAATGTATCACCTACTTTTACCTGAGAACCTACCTCTACGTATGCTGGCGCTTCTGGCGAAGCCGCTGAGTAAAATGAACCAACCATAGGTGATTTAACTTGATGGCCTGCAGGCACTGCAGGTGTAGCATCGGCTTCAACGGCTGGCGCAGCTGGAGCTTGTGTTGGTGCAGCAGGCGCTGGAGCAGCAAATTGCTGTGGTGCGTACTGAGCGTAAGCAGGACCTGCGCTCATGTTGTTACGGTTAATACGTACTGACTCTTCACCTTCAGTGATTTCTAGCTCAGCAATGCCTGATTCTTCTACTAATTCGATTAGCTTTTTGATCTTGCGAATATCCATGAACGACCCGCCTATAAGTTTGTTAGTTTAAATTAATTCGAGTTTTGCAACCGGCTCACGGCAGCATTCAATGCTGCGTGGTAACCCATTGCACCTAATCCACATACCACACCTTGCGCCACATCAGAAAAATACGAATGATGACGAAATGCTTCACGTGCATGCACATTACTTAAGTGCACCTCAAAAAAAGGAATATCAACGCTTAACAATGCATCACGTAAAGCGACGCTAGTGTGCGTAAATGCAGCAGGATTAATAATTATGTAATCAACTGCCTGCCAAGCATCGTGTATTCTTTCAATAAGGGCTTGCTCACTATTACTTTGAAAATGCGTAAGCTGAACATCTAGACCCTCTGCGGCAGTCGTTAGTTCGCTCATAATTTCACCAAGAGTGTGCAAACCGTATTTTTCTGGCTCACGCTTTCCTAGCATGTTTAAATTTGGACCATTTATAACTAAAAGTTTAAATTTTGCAGCCATAATACGCGATATATCCTCTAAATAATGAGTAAAGCCGTTGCGAGCTAATTTTGTACACTAAAGTAAGTATAAAAAACAAAAATTGCAACAAATTCTCACGTTAGCCAACTATTATAGTCAGTTCGATGTAAATAGCAGCAAAATACTGGTCTAATCTCTGGAGGTGTAATAAATATGACGTAATCGGGGGCAAGCCACTTGGTAAGCCCAAGCGGCTAAATTGCACTATTATTGTGCGTTGGCGCGCACTGCAGCTAGGTGGGTGGCAAAATCATCGGCGTTTAAAAATCCTGTAACGCGCTTTGAACTTAGCTCCTGCCCTTGTGTGTTAAAAAACAAAATACTGGGTAAACCAAACACAGTAAACTCTTCCATTAGCTCAATGGTGGTGTCATCACTTTGCGTTAAATCGATTTGAATTAACTGATAGTAACTAAACTCACTCTGCACGTTAGGATCAGGAAATGTGTAATGCTCAAACTCTTTACATGCCACACACCAATCGGCGTATAAATCAACCATCACCAGTTTACCTTGCTGATTTGCCTCAGCAACGGCCTTTTTTAGCTCGGTTAAATTAGCAACCTGCTTAAACTCATTACTTTGCTGACTAACCTGCTCAATCTGTTGCACTGGCCAAATAACGTTTTTAGCTAACGTAAAACCGGTAAGTACTAAAAATGTAGCACTAAACCAAAGCGTGGTTTTAAGTTTGCTTTGTGGCTGTGCACTTTGCCAATAGTGTAAGTAAACGGCCGTTGCCAGAGCTAAAATACCCGCCAAAAGTAAAATAATGTCCGCACTAATTATGCGCTCTAATAAAATAAGCGGCACTACAAGCATAATAAAGCCAAATAATGTTTTAACTTGCTCCATCCAACCGCCCGCTTTAGGAAGCAACTTTCCTCCAGACGTACCAAGTAATAAAAGCGGTAGGCCCATTCCTAAACTTAATACGTACAGGGTTAAACCACCGACAAGGTAGTCACCACTTTGGGCTACAAATAACAGCGCAGCTGATAACGGTGCTGTGGTACAAGGTGATGCAATTAACCCCGACAACACCCCCATTAAAAACACACCGAGGTAATTGCCGCCTTTTTGGTTATTACTAACTTGCGTTAGCTTGCTCATCATGGCGCTGGGTAACTTGATTTCGTACCAGCCAAACATCGACATTGCGAGCAATACAAACAGTAAACTAAAACTAATAAGTACATAAGGGTGTTGTAAGTACCCCTGCACTTGCCCGCCTAAAGCCGCCACTACTAACCCTAATGCAGCATAAGTAAGCGCCATACCTTGTATATATACAAACGACAGCGCAAACGCTTTTTTAGTAGATAGATTTTGCTGTCCTGCAATTAAACTCGATAAAATAGGAAACATAGGGAACACACACGGTGTAAACGCAAGCCCCACCCCAACAGCAAAAAATATAAGTAAATTGGTTACTAAACTTTGACTTGCTAATCGCTCTGTAAAGCCTAAGTCTTGAGTGGGTGTGTTATTTTGGTTACGTGATGAGTCTACAGAAGGGGTTAATGCGCTTAATGTATCACCGGTATTAGCAGATGGCTTGTTACTTTGCGCTTGTTCTGAGGCAATAACGCTTAAAGGAATGCTAATCACCTCTGGTGGGTAACACAGCCCTGCTTTGGCACAGCCCTGATAACGCACCTTTACAACAGCACCCTCTGTAACATTACTGAGCTTACTTATAACACTTACACTATTGAAAAAAACTTCGGTTTTGCCAAAAAACTCGTCTTCAATTATTTCGCCAGTACCGGCGTCGCCTACCTTTATGTTGGCACCTTTGGCGATAATTTCTATTTTCTTTTTATAAAGGTAATAGTCAGGGGCTATATCCCACCCCACAAATAAAGTGCTACCTCGCTGATCAAAATCAAATACAAACGCTTGGTCTACGGGTAAAAAGGTTTGCTGTGGCGGGGCAAGTAAATCACCTAGCACATTATTGGTGTTTGCCTTTACCGGAAGCGCCAGCAAGCTAACCAATAATAAAAAGAAAAGCCGCATTAATTTAATACCTCATCCATCCAATGAAAATAAGCCAAATTACCAGTGGCCACATCAACCACCTGAATTTCGGGTACTTCGTAACTATGTAAACTTTTAATGGTTTCAAAAACATCATTCATTTTTTCTGATTTTGTTTTAATCAGTAGTTTTGCTTCTATTTCTTCGGCCACATCGCCTTCCCACATATAAACTGAGGTCATATTTGGTAAAATATTTACACACGCCGCTAATTTTTGCGCTACAAGCGCTTTTGCTAAAGTACGCGCTTCAGCCTCATCTTTGCACGTGGTAAATATCAATTTAAATTGCGTAGTCATAATTAACCTTTACTAATTTATAGGGAACTAATGCAATAGTATCTGATAGCTAATGTAATGTGTAGGCGATGAATAATTGTAGATATTAAGCAATTATTAATCACTTTAAGCTCAACCTTGAAAATAGACCCTTTCACCCTCACTTATATTTCATTCACTCTTTTGAGTGCCATTATTTAGAGAGCCCTATGTTTAGATTTTTATTTGTGTTGTTTATTATCATTCCTATCATCGAAATTGCGCTACTAATACAGGTTAGCGATGTAATTGGTGGGTTTGCGACTATAGCCCTAGTGATTATTACGGCTATTTTGGGCGCCAGAATGGTTAAACAACAAGGTATGGGTGCATTACAAAATGCACAAAGCCAAATGGCCCAAGGGCAAATGCCAGCTAAAGAATTATTTACCGGTATTTGCGTGATCATTGCGGGTGTTTTATTACTAACCCCAGGCATTATGACCGATTTATTCGGCCTACTATTATTAACCCCTTCAATACGCAACAAACTGGCTGCAGGCCTTGCAAGTCAGGCAACGGTGCGTATGAACACAGGTGCACAACAAGGTGCTTCAGCCTTTACACAACACCCACACTCGCAGCAAGAACAACAGCATGTAAATAAACCAACGACCATTGATGGCGAATATGAGAGAAAAGATTAAAAATTTATCGATTTTTCTCTTGGAATTTTACACTCTACCCCCATTAATGAATGCAAATTAGAAAAGCTTTTTTCTGTACTGTTCAGAAACTGTTAGGAGAACTAAAAAAATGAACATTCGTCCTTTACAAGATCGCGTAATCGTTAAGCGTCTAGAAGAAGAAACCAAGTCTGCTGGCGGTATTGTATTAACTGGCTCTGCAGCTGAAAAATCAACTCGCGGAGAAGTTATTGCTGTTGGCAATGGTCGCGTTCTAGATAACGGTGACGTTAGAGCTTTAGAAGTAAAAGCCGGTGACACTGTGTTATTTGGCTCATATGTTGAAAAAACTGAAAAGATCGAAGGTCAAGAGTACCTGATCATGCGTGAAGACAACATTTTAGGCATTGTAGGCTAACCCTACTTTTCGTTTAACAAACATTTAAGAATTTAGAGGAAATTAAAGATGGCAGCAAAAGAAGTACTTTTTGCAGGTGACGCACGCGCTAAAATGCTAACAGGCGTAAACATCCTAGCAAACGCAGTAAAAGTGACCTTAGGTCCTAAAGGCCGTAACGTAGTACTAGATAAATCATTTGGCTCTCCAGTGATCACCAAAGATGGTGTATCTGTAGCAAAAGAAATCGAACTTGAAGACAAGTTTGAAAACATGGGTGCACAAATGGTGAAAGAAGTTGCATCTAAAGCAAATGATGCAGCGGGTGACGGTACCACTACCGCAACTGTACTTGCACAATCTATTGTAAACGAAGGGCTTAAAGCGGTTGCAGCGGGTATGAACCCAATGGATCTTAAGCGCGGTATTGATAAAGCAATTATCGCTGCAGTAGAAGAGCTTAAAGCGCTATCTGTACCATGTGCTGATACTAAAGCAATTGCACAAGTAGGTACTATTTCAGCTAACTCTGACAAAGAAATTGGCGAAATCATTGCTAACGCAATGGAAAAAGTAGGCCGTAACACAGGTGTTATTACTGTAGAAGAAGGTCAATCATTAGAGAACGAACTAGATGTTGTAGAAGGCATGCAGTTTGACCGTGGTTACCTATCTCCGTACTTTATCAATAACGCTGAAAAAGGCGCTGTTGAGCTAGACAACCCGTTCATTCTACTTGTAGATAAAAAAGTATCTAACATTCGTGAGCTACTACCTACATTAGAAGCCGTTGCTAAAGCAAGCAAGCCACTATTAATCATTGCTGAAGACCTAGAAGGCGAAGCACTTGCAACGCTTGTAGTTAACAACATGCGTGGTATTGTTAAAGTATCAGCAGTTAAAGCCCCTGGTTTTGGCGACCGTCGTAAAGCTATGTTACAAGATATCGCCGTACTAACTGGCGGTACTGTTATCTCTGAAGAAATTGGTTTAGAGCTTGAAAAAGCAACTATCGAAGACCTAGGTACTGCTAAGCGCGTAGTTATCACTAAAGATGATACAACTATCATTGATGGCGCAGGTGAAGAAGATGGCATTAACGGCCGTGTTGCACAAATTAAAGCACAGATTGAAGAAGCAACGTCTGACTACGATAAAGAAAAACTACAAGAGCGTATGGCTAAACTTGCCGGCGGTGTTGCAGTAATTAAAGTAGGCGCAGCGACTGAAATTGAAATGAAAGAGAAAAAAGACCGTGTTGAAGATGCATTACATGCAACTCGTGCAGCGGTTGAAGAAGGCGTAGTACCAGGTGGTGGTGTTGCTCTAGTACGTGCAGCTAGCAAGCTAGTTGAGCTACTTGGCGACAACGAAGACCAAAACCACGGTATTAAAGTTGCACTTCGTGCGATGGAAGCCCCACTTCGTCAAATCGTAACAAATGCAGGCGACGAAGCGTCAGTAGTAATAAACGCTGTTAAAGGTGGTGAAGGTAACTACGGTTACAACGCAGCCTCTGGCGAATACAACGATATGCTTGAAATGGGTATCCTAGATCCAACGAAAGTAACGCGCTCTGCACTACAATTTGCAGGTTCGATTGCGGGTCTAATGATCACTACCGAAGCAATGGTTGCTGAAATCCCTAAAGAAGAAGCTGCAGCTGCCCCTGATATGGGTGGCATGGGCGGAATGGGTGGTATGGGCGGAATGATGTAATCATCCTCCTTTAAGCACCTTGCTTATATAAAACCCAGCTTCGGCTGGGTTTTTGTTTTTTAGTACAAGCCTATTGTTATTGCTTAATTTATCTCCACATCTATACCATGAGTTATTGGATTAAAGGTAAAAGGATTTGCTTAATAATAATGAAATAATCACCTTCTTTGTTTTGGTACTACTTATCTCAGGGTTAGTGGTATTTATTGCCTGGATTATGCTTAAGCTCGTTATATGGGGCAAGAGCATGTCTAAAGGAGCGTATTTATTTTTAGCGTTTTTTCCACTAATTTCTCTTATGCCTATCCCACCCCCTACTTATGAGAATGTTCAAAAGGCCAAGCAAGAGCAGCGTAAACGCAAAGAGGACTCAGGTGACGACCCTACTAATGAAGATGAGTAAACCAGTTTAGCTGCGTAAATTAAAACACTTTTTAAGGATGCTCTAAGGTTTAAAATCGAGTGAAGCCTTATATTGCTAGCCCTACATGCAAAGCCAATGTATAACGTACAGCTTCCCTTAAAATAAGCTTTGATAAACAGTTACCTATACTATTCAACCCCGTATTGATATGTGAAAATACACCGACATAAAACAACTTTAGGTTTTTAGTTATGCCAAAGCAGCATATAGGTAGTATTGCTCTTGTTGTAAAAGACTATGACGAAGCAATCGCATTTTATACAAAAAAGTTAAGCTTTGAATTAGTGGAAGATACGGATTTAGGTGATGGTAAACGCTGGGTGTTAATAACCCCACCCAACTCAAACGGCACACACATATTACTTGCACAAGCCACAGAGCCAGAGCAGTTTAACGCTATTGGCAATCAAGCAGGTGGCCGCGTATGGCTATTTTTAAATACTGACAACTTTTGGCGCGACTACGAAAGCATGCTAGAAAATGGCGTAGTATTTCATGAGCAGCCTCGTAATGAGCCTTACGGTACGGTGGCCGTGTTTGAAGATCTCTATGGTAACAAATGGGATCTTATTCAACAGAGCTAAATACTTAGTTGATTAACGACCTGACTATTTGAAATAAATCCGAGGGTAGCATGCCACGCTGCCCTTGCTCTTCAGCTGCAACCTCACCTGCTCGAGCATGAAGAGTTACCCCGTATCGCGCTGCTTCGTCGATACTAAGCCCCTGAGCAAGCAATGCACCAATAATACCTGTAAGTACGTCGCCACTCCCTCCCACGGCAAGTGCTGCGTTACCATTTTCACACACCCAAGTACTTTTACCATTATCAATTAAAGATCCAGCGCCTTTTAATATGCAAGTAGCATTATACCGTTTTGCGCATAATCGCACGCTATCAAACCTATTTGACTCTATTTCAGAGGTATTTTTGCTAATAAGCCGAGCCGCCTCACCAGGATGCGGAGTAAGGACACATTGAGCCAATGTATAAGCACTTGCATTTTCAGCTAATAAATTAAGTGCATCAGCATCAAGTACAAGCGGCGTATTGTGCTCTTGGCAATAGTGCATTACAGTGCAAAACGTTTTTTTAGCCCATTCATCCTGCCCAAGTCCAGGGCCAAGTACAACACAGCTTGCCCACTCTAGAGCCTGTTCAAGGTTTTCACTCATGACCATTAATTCTGGCCTACCGATACTTATTGGCATCATAGAGCTTTGGTGCGTATACACCTTCACCATCCCCGCTCCTGCTCGAAGCGCAGCTTCACTGCTTAGTCTGATTGCTCCCGCAGTACCTTGGTTGCCCCCTACGCATAATAACTTGCCATGATTGCCCTTATGGCTATTTAAAGCCCGAGAGCCCAAGCGATTAAAGCTGTCTATATTTATCAAATGAGCACAAGGTGAAGCGAGTTCACTAAAAGTATCTTCAATTGCTAATTCATCGAGAATCAACTCACCGGCATGTTGTTTACCTGTCCCTGTAGAAAGGCCTTGTTTAATCGCAATAAAAGTAAGCGTTTTTGTTGCCTGAATAGCTGCGCCTAATACTTCACCTGTATTTGCATCTATCCCTGAGGGAACATCGATACTTAAAACAGGCTTTTCGCTTTGGTTGATGGCAGTAATAATCTCACAATAATTTTCACGAACAGGTGAATTAAGGCCAGTACCTAGTAATCCATCAATCACACAGTCGCAGCAATCTAAGTCACTCTTAGTAAACTCGTTAACTATGCCACCAGATTCAAGCCATAACTGCCTCGCTTTAGCAGCGTCACCACTGAGCGTTTTATTAGGGTCTATAGCGCAAACTTTAACCTCTGAACCCGAGTCCTTAATTAAGCGCGCTGCTATGTAAGCATCACCCGCATTATTGCCATTACCTGCAATAATTAAAGTAAGCTTAGCGTTAAAAGACTGCCACTGCTTGTATACGGACTCCCCCGCTCGCTGCATTAAAGTAAATAAATCTATTCCACATTGCTTAGCCGCTTCTCCCTCATAGGAGCGAACCTGCTCTTTCGTGTAAATATGCCTTTGTTTATTTAACATAGAAACTCGCCATAAATAAGTGTGTAGATCCTCTATAACTATAGCTTGGGATAAAAGAGCACTTTTCAATAGTGGATTTAGCGTGCTAAACAGTATTGAAACTAAAATTGAAGGCTTTATTACCAAGAGTTCGAGTTCTGTAGTGGTTTTTTTCGCGGGTTTCGTGATACCCAACCCACGCTACAGAGACAGGTGGGTAATGTGTAAAGGCATATATTGCACTTTTCTTCCGACGTAAAAAACCGCTTCATTTCTGAAGCGACTTTCTCGTATCTGGAGCCTGGCGATGTCGTGGTGCCGATAGCAGTGGAGAGTCACTAACAGATGCTGCCTATCATCGCTTAATGTGTTGGATAACCAAAACACGGTTCACAAAGAGGTGCTGCGCTAAGGAGACGCTACGCTTTAGAGAAGAGCATGCTGAATATTACTTTTCTTATATTTGGAGCCTTACGATGTCGTGGTGCCCACAGCGATGGAGAGACACATAGCAAAGTACTCTTAATGTTTTTTAATGGGATTCACTGGGCACTGAGGTGGTCAGTCGCGTTCTTTACCCGTGGGTTTCGTGATACTCAACCCACGCTACGAGGTACAGGTTGAAGCTGTGCAGCTGATAGCTAACGGCTGATAGCTAATATTTTCACTTTCTTACAGACACAAAAAAGCCGCTTCATTACTGAAGCGGCTTTCTCGTACTTGGAGCCTGGCGATGTCGTAGTACCCACAGCGGTGGAGAGTCACATAGCAAAGTACTCTTAATGTTTTTTAATGGGATTCACTGGGCACTGAGGTGGTCAGTCGCGTTCTTTACCCGTGCGTTTCGTGATACGCAACCCACGATACGATG
>NZ_PNCT01000130.1:0-598 GCF_005887365.1 Pseudoalteromonas sp. S3785
TCTGGCTTTTCAACCATGGTTTTAATTGCTGCACTGTTGCCTGGCGTTAATTGCACGCCGTTTATATCAGCAATACCGTATTTACTTACATCTTCTTGTGCTACCGGCTCAAGCATAATTTGACTTGCTTTAGTTTCGTTAAAGCGTTTGATCATAGCTGCTAAGTTTTCAGTTTTTTGATCGGCTGTGTAAGCATCAAGTATTACATCTGGCAGCAGTACCATAAAATCATCATCACCCACAATTGGCTTTGCACACAAAATAGCGTGGCCTAGGCCTTTAGCTTCGCCCTGGCGTACACTCATAACCGTTACATCGGTAGGGCAAATAGAGCGTACTTCTTCAAGCAGAGCACGCTTAACGCGCTTTTCAAGCGTTGCTTCAAGCTCGTAGCTAGTATCAAAATGGTTTTCTATGGCGTTTTTAGAACTATGCGTCACAAGTACAATGTCTTTAACACCAGCAGCTACACACTCACTTACTATGTATTGTATAAGTGGCTTATCTACAATAGGTAGCATTTCTTTAGGGATTGCTTTAGTCATAGGCAGCATACGCGTACCAAGGCCAGCAACAGGAATAACAGCTTTCATGGGTA
>NZ_PNCT01000131.1:0-3493 GCF_005887365.1 Pseudoalteromonas sp. S3785
ATTTGGCCACTGCTTGCTAAAACACCAGTAGGTGCTGGTGGTGAAATACAATTAACCGACTCTATTGATGAGCTAATGAAGCAAGAAACCGTAGAAGCGTTTCACATGAGTGGCCGCTCGCACGACTGTGGCGATAAGCTAGGCTACTTAAAAGCAATTGTAGAATACGGTATGCGCGATGCAAAACTTGGTAACGATTTTGGCCAATACTTAACGTCGTTAGTTAACGATGAGCCGGCTGCGCAATCTGATAATGTTGTAAATTTATAATATTGTAGAATTTATATTATTTTTAAGCGCGGCTATATGCCGCGCTTTTCGTATTAAAATAGAAAAATAGCTCAAACATGTTGTCATGGCTAGTTTGTTTAGTAGCAAGCAGTTTAATACTTTATTTTTTTACTAACCTTGTATCGTTTTAATGACTGACATATGATATTCAGCCAATTATTGTTGTAATTTATTTGAAGTAGGAAGTTCCATTTTAAGACTTATTAACCATAATTTACAAAAAACTCAGCAATTAAATACTAACTAATAAAAATAAGAATCATGAGATATCTGTGGAAAAAATAAAACCGCTACAAGACTTGCGTGGAATTGCTATTATTATGGTTGTTCTGTATCACTCAGGGAAGCATTATACTGATTTAGTAAGTCATGGAAATAACGGAGTAATGCTCTTCTTCATGATTAGTGGCTTTATAATCAGTCGCGCTCATAATTATGATAAAGGTTTTTATGATTTTATTATTTTTATGAAAAAGAGAATTTCAAGAATTCACTTTCCATACTTTCCCATAGTAATCCTTTTCATAATTATGTTTGTAGCATCAGGTAAGGGGGGATACTATCATCATGACCCCATTAATATTATAAGGAATATTTTCCTAGTTCAGAATCCAAGTGAATCTATCCACCCATACTCTTGGACCTTAGTTTTTGAAATGTTTTATTATTTTTCCTTCGGTGTACTTTTTATTTGTCTAAAAAAAGGTTTAAAGCCTTTCTGCTTGTTTCTGTCTCTCCCTCCTATAGCCTTTTATGTAATGGGCGGTGAAAATGACCGAAACTTAATTACTTCTTTTTACAACCTTTACTTTTTAATAGGTGTGTTGATTGGTAATAAAAGGTGGGGTGATTACACACCTTCTGTATATTTAGTGATGTTCTTATTTGCTACTTTTATTTTATTACCTTTTTTTATTGATAATAAACCAGCTATTTTATTGAGCACTACTCTCTTTTTTTTCACTTATATTAATTTAAACTTCAACTCTAAATTACTGGAAAAAGTTGGAAATGCTAGTTACACAATATACTTAAGTCATGCAATTATTTTGTCTGTAGGGAAGCAGTTTATAGAAGATGAGCTTCTAAAGTTTATTGTACTTTTTTTTGCAAGTATGATTATAGGGTATATATATTACACCTATACAGAGAGATGGTGGACAGAGCTAGGTAGAAAGGCATTAAAAATAAAGAAAAAACCCAGGTGACTTTTCCTCTATTTTTATAAGTAATAAAGACTAAATTATTTAAAGGAGTACAAGAATTGCTATTCTAGTAAATGTTTCTCCAAATACATCTTTTCCTTGATAAAGCTCAACTCCCCAGCTTTGTGCACCCATTATTGGTTTGCTTAGCTTACGTGTATAGGCTGTTTGCAGCTCATAGCCCGTTTTATAGCCGCTATTTTTATTTTCAAGCGTACGGATAGTGGTATTAAGTGTTTCTATAGAGCTTAACTGCCAGTGCCAATTTATACTCATTGATTTAGCCGGAGTGTAGTCTGTGTAGCTATGCTCGTCTCCACCCCAGTGGCCAATAACATTATCATAGTTACGATTACCATCTAAGTAAATACCGTTTGCGTACCACCTTTCTTGCCAATTACTATGTTCAAAGCGTAAGCTGTGGTTGTTTGCAATATAAGGCAAGTAAAAGCCAAAACTGTAGGCGTTATTGCGCGAGCCGCCTAAGGTATCTTCAAGCGCAACCTCACCGTAAAATTGAAACGGCATTGAGTAAACACTGTTGTTATATTCAAATGTAATAGAACCTAATTGATCGCCTAGCTCGTAGTTTTCTCCAAACTCATCGGCGTTCTCTCTACCTATATTGTCTTTACTACCAGGGCTAAAAAAGCCTTCAGCAAAATCTTTTAGAGTTACACTACGTGGCCCCCCACCAAATTGCATTAAGCGGCTTAAACCAATGGTTAAATTATCGGTAGCCGCAAAGCTTGTGTGTAAACCAAATAAATAGGGCTTACCTGGTTCATAAACTGCATCTACACCTGTTTGTTTACCCTCTTTTAATATGCCGCTTTGTTCTGTCATTTGGCTAATAAACATGTCGTATCTTATGTTAAAGCTAGTGATTGGTTCTACGTTACTAAGCGTTATAGAAGGTGTAGTTTTAGCTTGTGTGCTCAATAGCATAGCGCTGTCTTCAAAGGGTGAGTACCAATGCTCACGGTAGCCAATATCTAGTTGTGCGTATTTATACCCTAAGTATATAAAGCTTTGCGTTGGGAGTATTTCGTCTTCGTTGGCTATACCCGCAACACTAACACCAAAGTGGCGTCCAAAGTTTGCATAAGCGCCGCCTTCAGCAATTAAGTTAGTTTTTGTGGTTTGCCCACGCTGGTTTGGCAGTGTTTTATCTTTTGTACCTGCGGCTATGGTTAACTTTGCAAAAGCGCCTGCATCACTTTGTATGTAGGGGCTAAGTTGATAAGAAAGTGTTTGGTATAACTCAGGGTAAGTATGCCTAACAGTTTGCAGCACTCTATAAATATCATGCGCTTTATAGGGCTTACTCATTATGTGCGTATTTTTACTTACAGCTAAAAGGCGTTGTACTTGGTGCTCAAGCTCGGGTACTTGATTTAAAGGTAAATATGGTGAAACCCCGCCTTTAGCCATTACATTTGCACTGATTGCCATCCCGACAAGTAGCGATATTTTTTTTAGCATATTTATTCCGTTAGCAAAAAATTGTTTAAGTAAAAAACGTTAATGCGAGGTTAGCAATAAATGGCAGAGTTAGAAAGAGAAAGACTCACCCTATGTAGATAATTACCAGCTATTTTAAGTAAGCGCCTTATTTTTAGCCCAAATGAACTTTGAGGCTAAGTTTTATTTTATAGGCCGCAGTTTGGTGGCATATTTGCAATTTATTATGCGTATATATTGATGCAAAACGTTTTACGCGAGGTAAACTCGCTGCTACATGTATGTTTTCTTATTTACTCCTCTTTTGCTTCTCTTTGTGCAAAATATTAAGTTGTTTATTCACAAAGAGGTTAAGAGGCGCTGCGCTCTAGAGGGTAACGTTGTAGGCACCTAGCTTACTGGCGCTTGGTATAAAAGTATAAAAGTATAAAAGTATAAAAGTATAAAAGTATAAAAGTATAAAAGTATAAATGTTTCAATTGCGTGAGCAAGCTTCACGCCTACTAATAAAATATAAACCTTATTAATTAAAA
>NZ_PNCT01000132.1:0-2946 GCF_005887365.1 Pseudoalteromonas sp. S3785
TTTAGCTTTTAGCTTTTAGCTGTCAAAATTGTAAAGCGAGTAGATTTATATTTACTCGCTTTTTTGTTTTTAGTTAAAAAATACTTAGGCATTAAAATTACTTTTTCGATAACGTTTTAACTCAGTAGTTATTGGTATCTTAGGTTTTTTAAGGGCTGCTTTGAGCGATTTGCGGTCATTCAGGTGAGTCGTCATTAACTTAGTAAGAATAAGAGGACACTTTCCTCTTTTTTACATGTTTATATAAATAACAGAAAGCATAATATTTATAACTGGCAATGACTTAAACTGTTTGCTATTAATGTAGGTAAACAAAATAAGGACATTTTAGCGCTAAAATAGGGAAAGTGTTCTCTGATAAAGCTGTTATATTTTTAATGAGAAACCTAATGTTATCAAAAATAAAAACTATTGAAACTCTGTTTTCAAAAGGCATTATAAAAGTTGATCTCGAATACCTGAAAGTGAATAGATTTAGACAATTTGAAGATAATACGTGTATTAATTTCAACCATCCTCTAACAGTTCTGGTCGGAAAAAATGGATCAGGAAAATCAACATTTTTAAAACTTATTAAATCCATTTCAAAAGGTCGAAATCCTAATTATTATTTTTTCGAAACAGAGTGGGATAAATTTAATGATAAAGGAATATCTGAATTTCAATATAAAATTGAAGGAAAGGAATTCAAAGAATCAAAGACTCATCACTTCGGTTGGGTATTCTCTCCGATCCAAAAGGATTTACATAGTAATAAGGTAATTAAAGCTTACGTAGAGCAACCAGAAATAAAAACATATGGAAAAATCGTAGATATTGAATTTAAAAGTTTAATTGGTTCATTTGAAAAAAATATATTCTTTGATAATCAGACAACTAAAACAGATCTTAAGAGTAAAGCAGATTACGCCAAAAGAGTTACAAAAAAGGTTCAACAATCAATTGAAACAAAAACTAACTCAGGAAAAAAAGCGACTATTTTATCTATAAGTATGAAAAACATTAGTATAGTAAATAAAATTTTAGACAAAAAGTATGATGAAATAAAAATAATTAAACATAGATTCTTCAATGGAACATGGGGCACTAGCATTATTTTTAGATCTGGAGAACAATATTCTGAAGCTAACTCTGGCAGTGGCGAATTTATAGTTGCCCATGTAGTGGAACGGTTGTCATCTATACCTAATAATTCGCTATTGTTATTAGATGAGCCTGAATTGTCTTTGCATCCAGGAGCTCAAAAAAGATTGCTTGAGTATTTTCTAGACTTAATAAAAAAAAAAAATTCAAATAATACTATCTACACACTCTCCCTCTTTTGTTGAACTTGTTCCTAATGACTGTGTGAAAAATTTTGTTGTTAATGGCAATAATAAAGTCGTTGTTGAGCAAGGCGTAAACTATTTGAATGCCTTTAATAATTTAGAGATCTCCTATGACTCTCCGATTATTATTGTTGAAGATTCATTAGCTAAAAAAATATTTGAAAAAATCATTGAAAATGAGCGGTTATCTGGACAGTTTAATGTATGTTATTTTTCAGGTGGAGCCTCAAGTATAAAAACCACATTAATTACAACGGCTTCTAAAATTGATGACGATAATAGGTTCTTTATACTCGATGGAGATATGTATAAATGTGATGTCACTGACCTGTCAGAAGTTGCTGAAATAACAAAAACAACTCAATACCTAGAAAAAGAGATCAATAGAATTACAGGTATTAAAATTAAAAATTTCACTTTTAACGTAGATGGTGGTGTGAATGGGTCAAATGAAAATCAAAAAGTAGATCTATATACTAAATATATAAATTTTTATAAATTTTTATAAAGACAAGGTACTTTTTATTCCTAAAAGCATTCCAGAAGATATTATATATAATCGCGATTATTTGACGAAAATATTTCCGTCGGTAGACTTGGAGTTAGTCGATAGTATTAGTAACTCAAAGGATAAATTTAAAAATATTTCTGAGCAGTTGAATATACCAGTAGAAACTCTATATGATGTGTTTATAACTGACTTTATTGTCAATTGTGGAACTAATGATTCATATAGAGTAATGCATGAACACCTAAAAAAAATCCTAGCTTTAAGTAAAAATATTCAATGAGCGATGTTGATTTATAATGAAAAAACATAAGCCAGAAGGGGCAAATCTTGAATTCAGACATTATTCTCCTGACCGTCTGCAATTGGCACTTTTACGAAGTTTTGCTTGGAGCATTAAGCAGGCAAACAACAGTTTAGAGTGCTACTGAAAATACAAGGCAAGTAATAATTAATTTTGGTACAATGTGAGCAGTAAAGAACGGATGTTTTAAGTTATAAAGGAGTTAATATGGGGTTAGGTGGAATTAGTCTATGGCAAATATTTATTTTGCTATTTGTTTTCTTTGTGGGGGCTTTGCCTTGGATTTTAGCTTTAGTATCTAAAAAAGCAGAAGGCACAAACAAAGTCGTTTGGTTCTTAATGTCATTCTTTATTTCTTGGTTAGGATACCTCGTTTATTACTTTTTAGTTATTAAGAAACTGCCTGAAAATAACTAATACAAGAGACTAAGGCTACTACAGTCCGCTTATGGCACTCTCCTGCCACTAGGCAGCATAAAATATTGATAATAATTGGTAAGGTATTTTACTGTGTCGGATGGCGCTTCGCTTATCCGACCTACGCAGGCACAAAAGAGTTACTAATATTGCATTAGGTTTTTGATTTAATTGGTAGCCCCTGCAGGAATCGAACCTGCAACTGCCCCTTAGGAGGGGGCCGTTATATCCATTTAACTAAGAGGCCGCACCGAGCTTACAGCTTACAGCTTACAGCTTACAGCTTACAGCTTACAGCTTACAGCTTACAGCTTACAGCTTACAGCTTACAGCTTAAAAAAAATAAATCTTAATAAAGTATATCATATCTACAGATAAATAACAAAATT
>NZ_PNCT01000133.1:0-297 GCF_005887365.1 Pseudoalteromonas sp. S3785
ATGTCACGCTCTGGCTCTGGAATGTAAGAATCTAGTGCTTCTGCAAGCTCAACGATCTTGTCTTCCCACTGCTTTTCGCCTTCAAGTGCTTTAAGTGCAGAACCTTGAATTAGTGGTAAGTCATCACCTGGGAAGTCGTACTCAGAAAGAAGTTCACGAACTTCCATTTCTACTAGTTCAAGTAGCTCTTCGTCGTCAACCATGTCACATTTGTTCATGAATACAACGATGTAAGGTACGCCAACCTGACGAGAAAGTAGGATGTGCTCACGTGTTTGTGGCATAGGGCCGTCAGGC
>NZ_PNCT01000134.1:0-465 GCF_005887365.1 Pseudoalteromonas sp. S3785
TGTCCACACAGATGATTGTTAATTGTAAAGAGAACAACACTTATTGTTTGGGTCTGTAGCTCAGTTGGTTAGAGCGCACCCCTGATAAGGGTGAGGTCGGTGGTTCAAATCCACCCAGACCCACCACTTCTTTTGAAGTGTCATAACAGACAATAAGACCAGCATATGTGGGGCTATAGCTCAGCTGGGAGAGCGCCTGCCTTGCACGCAGGAGGTCAGCAGTTCGATCCTGCTTAGCTCCACCACTTTACTTCTTAAAAATAAATATTCTTTATCGGGTAGCAATAACACCTGAGAATAGAGTGTGTTTAATTTTGAGAAGTTTTTGATTCTCTGCTCTTTAAAAATTTGGAAAAGCTGATAATAAAATTCTGATAAATATTCGTATTTATCAAGAGTTTTCAAAAGTAAAAAATGCCATTGATTATTCAATAGAATAATTAATTGGTATCTACTTTAGTATTC
>NZ_PNCT01000135.1:0-3014 GCF_005887365.1 Pseudoalteromonas sp. S3785
CTCCTCATTCTCTTCTCTTTGGGCAAAAAATCTTTAAGCCGATTGATTCTTCAAAGCCTATAGGCGCTGCAGTAGGAACTGAATAACCCCAAAAACATGATCTACATCAACTTTACTTGGTTACTTTTTCCACGCACGGAAATAGTTTGATCTCGATCACATTATGCTTTGCAAAGTCACTTTATGATGTCTCCATCAACTGAACGAGGAGATTAATCATGAACGTATTCTTTAGAGACTTTTTTAGCGACCCTGTTTTATTTATGTCTTTTGGGATTTTAGGCGTAGTGATTTCTCTTTGCCTATTTTACGCTTTTTACTTTATTAAAAAAATTAGCGAGGCTGAAGTTCCCGAGCATCATTAAGCACGACGCACAAAGCGCCTACTCAGGTTACTGATTAGGCGCTTTTTATTTTATAAAGCGAAAAATTTGGTACACTAACGTTTCGTTTTTTTCATAGTGCGTAGTACAAACATGATCAATAAGTTTAAACCAGCATGGTGGATGACCAATCGTCACGTTCAAACCATAATGCCGCGTTTTTTCCGCCCATTTCACAATACGTCCTACGAACTTGAGCAACTTGATACGCCCGACGGCGATTTTATTGAACTTGCATGGTCGCTGCCCCATAACGAAAACGCCCCTCTTGCTGTGGTTTTACATGGCCTTGAAGGCAACATAAATAGCTTTTATGCCAAAGGCATGATGAAAGCCTTAAAAAAGCAAGGTTATGCCGTAGTACTTATGCACTTTAGAAACTGCTCAAGCGAAGTTAACCGCTTACCGCGTGCTTATCATAGTGGTGATACCGCCGACTTAGCTTTTTTTATAAATCATTTAAGGGGGCAATTCCCCAGCCGCCCTATTATGGCTGTTGGTTTTTCGTTAGGGGGCAATGTACTGGCTAAATACCTAGGCGAAGAGCGAGAAAACTGCCCGTTAAGCGCCGCTGCAGTGGTTTCGGCTCCTTATGATTTATCCTCATCAAGCGATGTTATTCGTAAAAGCTTAGGCAAAATTTACCAAAAGTATTTGCTCGATAGAATGAAAAAATCAATGCAGCGTAAATTGCCACAAATTAAGCAGCAAATACCTATTACCTCTGAGCAGTTAATGAAAATTGACGATTTGCTGGAGTTTGATAATCAACTAACCGCTCCACTGCATGGCTTTGAAAACGCGCACGATTACTATCGCCAAGCCAGCGCAATGCCTTACTTAAAGCATATTGCGATTCCTACGTTAATCATTCATGCCAAAGACGACCCAATGTTGTCGATTAAAGCCGTGCCAAGTAGGCAAGATGTGAGTGAGCATGTTACCCTGAGCGTCTCTGAAAAAGGCGGCCACGTAGGGTTTATTAGCGGTAATAATCCGTTTAGGCCGGTATTTTGGCTTGAGCAAGCCGTTCCTTATTATTTTGGCCAGCACGTTCCCACTAAAGCGAGCAGTAAGCAGTTATGATTATCCCTTTTGAACAACTTGATAAAGACACCCTCTATAACCTAATTGAAAGCTACGTGCTTCGTGAAGGCACTGATTACGGTGAGCAAGAAGTGAGTATTCAAAGTAAAGTAGCGCAGGTTAATCAGCAGCTTAAAAATGGTGAAGCCATGGTGTTTTTTTCTGAGCTACATGAGTCAGTCACTATTATTTCAAAAAATGAATTTAAAGCACTGCAAAGTGAAGCGCATGAAGCACAGTCGTTTGATTAGCGCCTAACACTTGTAACTTTTGAGCTGAACGTACACAATGGCTTTTTACCCAAAGAGCCAAAACATGATAAAACTCAGCACTCTAGTGGTAGCCATATCACTAGCTTTAACACCACAAGCCTTTGCAGAGCAAGTAAAAAGCCCGTCAGACAAAGCAG
Organism: Pseudoalteromonas sp. S3785; assembly: GCF_005887365.1. Lineage (NCBI taxonomy): Bacteria > Pseudomonadati > Pseudomonadota > Gammaproteobacteria > Alteromonadales > Pseudoalteromonadaceae > Pseudoalteromonas > Pseudoalteromonas sp. S3785. The sequence continues at coordinate 1,879 of NZ_PNCT01000135.1, forward strand.
TAAAACTAGCAAAAGACACTATTTTAATCGACACCCATATTGATGTACCTTATCGTATCCACGAAAAATGGGTTGATGTCACTAAAGCTACCGATGGCGGCGACTTTGACTACCCTCGCGCAGTTAAGGGCGGTTTAAACGCGCCATTTATGTCTATTTATATTCCTGCTCACTTAGAATTTGAAGGCAAAGGTAAAAGTTATCAGCTAGCCAATCAAATGATTGATAGCATGGAAGCCATTGCACTGCGCGCTCCCGACAAATTTGCCATTGCCAGCTCAACTGCAGATATAGAAGCGCAATTTGAGCAAGGTAAACTGTCAATTGCGATGGGCATGGAAAATGGCTCGCCAATTGAAGGTAAAATGGAAAACCTACAGCACTTTTTTGACCGCGGTGTACGCTACATCACGCTTGCGCACTCACAAAGCAACCATATTTCTGACTCGTCATACGATATTCGCCGTAAATGGAAAGGCTTAAGCCCATTTGGTAAAAAGCTGATAACTGAAATGAACAACATCGGTATGCTCATTGACGTATCGCATATATCAGATGATGCGTTTTATCAGGTAATGGAGCTATCTAAAACACCGGTTATTGCCTCACACTCTTCATTGCGCAAATACACGCCGGGCTTTGAGCGTAATATGAATGATGACATGTTACTAGCGCTTAAAAAGAATGGCGGGGTTATTCAAATTAACTTTGGCTCAAGCTTTGTAACCTCTCAAGCAGGTTCGTGGTACAAAGATCTCAAAAGTACTAAAGAGGCCGTTAAAAAAGAAGGCACTAAGCCAAGTAAGGACTTTGACGCAGCGTACCGTGCTAAAAACCCATTCCCGTTCGCAAGCCTTGAGCAAGTCCTTGATCACATTGACCATGTAGTTGAATTAATTGGTATTGATTACGTAGGTATTGGCTCTGACTACGACGGTGTAGGGGATTCATTACCGATTGGCCTAAAAGATGTAGCGAGCTACCCTAACCTAGTGCAAGGGTTAATGGACAGAGGCTATAGCGATGCCGACATTAAAAAGATTTTAAGCGAAAATACGCTAAGAGTGTGGAAGCAAGCCGAAGCATATGCGAAAAAGCACTAGCGTGTATGCTGTAAGCTGTAAGCTGTAAGCTGT
>NZ_PNCT01000136.1:0-373 GCF_005887365.1 Pseudoalteromonas sp. S3785
AGACTTATGAAGATGAGACGCTAGTTTTGTTGGAGTCGTCCTTGAAATACCACCCTTGTAGTTTTGATGTTCTAACGTTGGCCCCTGAATCGGGGTTACGGACAGTGCCTGGTGGGTAGTTTGACTGGGGCGGTCTCCTCCCAAAGAGTAACGGAGGAGCACGAAGGTTGGCTAAGTACGGTCGGACATCGTACGGTTAGTGTAATGGTAGAAGCCAGCTTAACTGCGAGACAGACACGTCGAGCAGGTACGAAAGTAGGTCATAGTGAGCCGGTGGTTCAGAATGGAAGGGCCATCGCTCAACGGATAAAATGTACACCGGGGAGAACCGGCTGCTACCGACGAAGCGTTCAAATCGAATGCGCAGTTGTGC
>NZ_PNCT01000137.1:0-326 GCF_005887365.1 Pseudoalteromonas sp. S3785
TAGCGGTATCGGTGCCATCAGTTAGGGAATAATTTATAACTGCTTGGCCGTTAAAGTCGGCCTCAGGAGTAAAAGCAAGATTGCTACCGGCCACAGTAACACTCCCTGTACTTGCGCTTGCGCTGCTAATAGAAAGCGAGTCGTTTTCTACATCTGTATCATTATTTAATACATCAATATTTGTTGTTACAGCATCTTCTAAAATAGTAGCCGTGTCGGGATTGGCTACTGGGGCATCGTTAACTGGTGTTACGGTTATTGTTAGAGATAGTAAGAGCTACGTGTAGGCAAAGAATATATTCGACTGTTGATATGTAAGTGGATTC
>NZ_PNCT01000138.1:0-385 GCF_005887365.1 Pseudoalteromonas sp. S3785
GGCTAAAATATCATCTTGGCTTCTAGATTTGCACACTAAAAAAGTCGGTGTTTTGTGCTTAATGTATATATATTTAGATTACTTTAAACAAATAAATGACACCTACGGCCACGCTGTAGGTGACGATGCTTTATGCAAAGTCGCCACTTGCTTAAAAAGCAGTGTTCGCAGCAACGATGCTGTAGGGCGTTTAGGCGGTGATGAATTTGTAGTGCTAGCGCACTTTTATAAAAATGCGCAGGTAAGCCCTAAAACTCATCATTTAAAAACCACCTTGAATAGGCTCACAATAAATCACAACAACGCCCCTATTACCATTAAAGCCAGCGTGGGAACCACCATATTTAGTGAACCGCCCCACTCAATATATGTAATTTTAAAAGCG